>JAEYRQ010000061.1 GCA_023435545.1 Pseudomonadota bacterium
GACGAGGTGATCCGCATCATCCGCGAGGAGGACGAGCCGAAGGCCGAATTGATCCGGCGCTTCGAGCTGACCGACCTGCAGGCGGAATCGATTCTCAACATGCGGCTGCGCTCGCTGCGCAAGCTCGAGGAGATCGAGATCCGCCGCGAGCACGACGCGCTGTCCGCCGAGCAGGCCGAGCTGCGCGCGCTGGTCGGCTCCGAGGAGCAGCAGTGGGACCGGATCGCCGGCGAGATCCGCGAGGTCCGCAAGACCTACGGGCCGATGACCGATCTCGGCCGGCGCCGCACCGATATCGCCGACGCCGGATCGCTGCCCACCGCCGAGGCGCTGGAGGATCTGAAGGAGGCTCTGATCGAGAAGGAGCCGGTGACGGTAATCCTCTCCGAGAAGGGCTGGATCCGCGCCATGAAGGGCCACCAGGCCGACCTGTCGAACCTGCCGTTCAAGAGCGGCGACAAGCTCAAATTCGCCTTCCACGCCCAGACCACCGACAAGATCCTGCTGTTCGCTACCGACGGACGCTTCTTCACGCTCGGCGCCGACAAGCTGCCGGGCGGGCGCGGCCACGGCGAGCCGGTGCGGCTGATGGTCGACATCGCCGAGACGCACGACATCGTTTCCGCCTTCGTCCACGATCCGGCCCGCAAGCTGCTGGTCGCCGGCACCGACGGCCGCGGCTTCGTGGTGCCGGAGGCCGAGATCGTCGCCAACACCCGCAAGGGCAAGCAGGTTCTGAACGTCTCGCCGCCCGACGAGGCGGTGATCTGCGTGCCTGCGGTCGGCGATACGGTGGCGACCGTCGGAGAGAACCGGAAGCTGCTTGTCTTCCCGCTCTCGGAAGTCCCTGAGATGACTCGCGGAAAGGGAGTTCGCCTGCAACGCTTCAAGGACGGCGGCCTCGCCGACGCCAAGGTGTTCACGCTCGCCGACGGTCTGAGCTGGCTCGACACCTCCGGCCGTACCTGGACGGTGAAGGAACTCGACGAATGGCGGGGCAATCGCGCTCAGGCCGGACGCCTGCCGCCGAAGGGCTTCCCGCGGACGAACAGGTTCGGCGGCGGAATGGGGTAGGGGCTCCGGCGGAGGCGGCAGCGCCGTTCGCTCGGCGACCGCCACACCTTGGCGCGGGCAATTCCACCTGCCTCTACGTCATTGCCGGGCCTGACGCGGCGATCTCGCGACGGCGCGGGTAGAGATGCCCGGGTCGAGCCCGGGCATGTCGTGGGTGAGTTGGAAAGGGCGCCGCGAGCCGGGCAAGGTCGGCGGTCGGTACCGTCCCTACTCGGCAGCGTCGGCTTCCGCTTCCGCCTCGCTCACCCGCGTCCAGCCGATGCCCGTCAGGTGTTCTTGCGGCTGGAAGCGGATCTTGTAGCCCATCTTGCGCGAGCCGTTCACCCAGTAGCCGAGATAGACGTAGGGCAGGCCGGCGCGCCGGGCCCGCTCGATGTGGGCGAGGATCATGTAGGTCCCGAGGCTGCGGTCCTCGTGATCCGGATCGTAGAACGAATAGACCATCGAGAGGCCGTCACTGAGGATATCGGTCAGCGCGACGGCCAGCAGCGGCCCGCGCCCGCGTCCCGTCAGCGCGGTATCCGGCCCGCGCCGACGATACTCCACCAGACGGGTCTCGACATGGGTGTCCTCGACCATCATCGCGTAGTCGAGCACCGACATCTCCGCCATCCCGCCCTGCGCGTGCCGCGAGTCGAGGTAGTCGCGGAACAGCGCGTACTGGTCCGCCGAGGGCTGTGGCGGCACTTCGCTGCCGACGATATCGGTGTTGCGCCTGATGATGCGGCGGAAGGTGCGGCCCGGCCGGAACTCGTCGACGATGACGCGGACCGACACGCATGCACGGCAGGCCTCGCAGGCCGGGCGGTAGGCGATGTTCTGGCTGCGGCGGAAGCCGCCCTGGGTCAGGATGTCGTTGAGCGCTGCCGCCTTTTCGCCGACCAGATGCGTGAACACCTTCCGCTCGTGCTTGCCCGGCAGGTAGGGGCACGCGGTGGGCGCGGTCAGGTAGAACTGCGGATTGTCTCTGCCGAGCTCGCTCAAGGCGGGGGTCCGGGGCGATCGATCCCTGATCTAAAAGTTATAATACCACGGAGCCACGATAGTGTGGGTGAGCCAGATCAACAACGCCAGAGGCGCTCCCACCCTGACGAAATCGACGAACCGGTAGTGACCCGGCGTCATCACCAGCAGGTTCGTCTGATAGCCGATCGGCGTCGCGAACGAGCAGTTTGCCGCCATGATCACCATGACGACGAAGGGAAACGGATTGACCCCGAGCTGATATGCGGTCGAGACCGCAATCGGCGTGAAGAGCACCGCCGTGGCGTTGTTCGACAGGAAGTTCGTCATCACCGCGATCAGCAGGAACATCGCCGACATGACGACCGTCGGCGGCTGACCCTCCAGAAGGTCCACGACCCCCTCGGCTATGTAGCGGGCGCCGCCGGTCGCCTCGAGCGGGATAGCCATGGCGAGCGACGACCCGATCAGCAGGTAGATCCGGCGATCAAAGGCGCGGGCCGCCTGGCGGATATTGAGGCAGCCGGCCGGGATCATCGCCAGCGCGCCGGCAATAGCGGCGATGGTGATCGGCAGCGTGCCCGACGCCGACAGGGCGACGACGCTGAGGAATATCGCGAGCGCACGGCCCGCCCGCTCGGTCAAAGGAACCTCTGCCGCAGACCATTCCAGCAGGATGACGTCGCGCGACAGGCGCAGGCCCTCCACCTGCGAGCGCGAGCCGGAGACGAGAAGCACGTCGCCCGCCTCGAGCCGGATGTCGCTCATCCGCATCCGGATCATGCGGCTGTGGCGCTGGATGCCGAGCACGATGCAGCCGGTCATGGCCCTGAGCGCTGACTGCTCGATGGTGCGGCCGATCAGCCGTGAGCCCGGCGCGACGACAGCTTCGGCGAGCATGATCGGGCCGTCCGGCGGGGGCGTGTTCTCGTCCTCGCCGTTGCCGTCCAGCGCGCCGATCGCCTCCGCCGAGATCAGCGCGCGCGTGCCCTTCAGCGCGTCGGTGAGGACGGTGCGGGTGGCGGCGACGACGACGACGTCGCCGGCCTGCAGCGCCGCATCCTCGAAGGGTGCGTGGATGGGGTGTTCGCCACGCTGGACCATCACCACCGTCATGCCCTTGAGCGCGGCGAACATGCCTGCAACGGCACGCGCACCCACCAGGGGATGGCCATAGGTTATGGGGATCTGCGCGATGAACTGCTTGCCCTGGCCCCCGCCGACCTCCTGCAGCATCGTGGCACGCGCCGGCAGGATACGCGGCGCGACGAACAGCACGTAGAGGCCGCCGACCGCCGCCAGGATTACCGCGATCCCGCTGAAATCGAAGAAGCCGAGGCTCGGGGCCCCGAGATCGCGTGCGACGCCTGCGACCAGAAGGTTCGTCGAGGAGCCGATCAGAGTGGTCATCCCGCCGAGGATCGACACGAAGCTGAGCGGGATCATCACCTT
>JAEYRQ010000076.1 GCA_023435545.1 Pseudomonadota bacterium
GTGTAGAAGGCTCGGGCCTGGGCGTTCTCCTCCAGCGCCCAGACCACCAGCCCCTGCAGGCCATTGACCGAAAGGACGCGACGCGCCTCGCGGAACAGCCTGCGCCCGAGCCCCACCCCCTGGTAGCTCGGACCCAGATACAGTTCATAGACCTCGCCGCCATAGGGCAGCCGCCGCACGCGGTTCTGGCCAAGCGTGGCATAGCCCGCGATCTTGCCGTCGAACTGGAGAACCAGGGCGCCGGCCCCGCGGCGTGAGGCGACCCTGTTCCAGTAGTCCGGGCCCCGCCGCGCCATCATCCGTTCCAGCGTCACCGCCGGGATGATACCGCGATAGGCAGTCGTCCAGGCCTCGTCGTGAACCTCCGAGAGGCCCAGAGCATCTGCCGGGCGCGCCGGCCGGACATCGATGACGACGGTGCTCATGATGCGAATCGTAGCGCCGCTCCCAGCCCCCCGCAACAATCCTGAAAGGCATGCCGGCCTACCGCACGAAATTGGCCGGCGGCGTTGCGGCAATACCGCAGGCACGCAGTCTGCGCCGTTAGACGGCGAGCCGAAGGTAGTTCCCGCCCAGAATGCCGGCGACCTCCCGGCGATCGAACCCGACGCCCTCCAGCTCGGCAACGAGGTCGCCAAGCTGCTCGGGCTGGATGAAATCCCATGGCGGGTCCGGATAACCCCGTGGCCATCGCGATCTCGCGGCGTGGTAGAAGCCGTAGTCGCTGCCTGCCAGGAACATGAAGTCGAGGCCGAGCCCGACCCGGTCGGCGCCTGCGATCTCCGCCACATGCGCCGCATGCCGTGCCATCGCCGCTGGGATCGCGGGACCGCCGGCGCCGAGAAACATGCCGACGCCGTTGATGCCGATGTAGCCGCCGCGGGCCGCGCAGTCCCGGATCTGGTCGTCGGTGATGTTGCGCTCGTGCTCGAACAGCGCCCGAGCATTGGAATGCGAGAAGACCGGCGGCCGCTTGAGATCGGCCTCCAGGGCCTCGAACGATGTCCTCTCCCCGCAGTGGCTGAGGTCGACGACCATGCCCACCGCATCCATCCGTGCGATCAGCTGCCGCCCGGCGGCGGTCAGGCCGCCATTGCGGGGCTCATGGCAGCCGTCCGCGAACATGTTCGCATTGTTGTAGGCGAGAATTGCCCGGCGGATGCCGCAGGAGCGGAAGGCGTCGACCAGGTCGAGGTCGGGCGCGAAGGGCGTCGCCGTCTGGAAGTGGAACGAGACGGAGAAGCGGCCCGCCCGGCGCGCGGCGGCGATGGTTGCCGCGTCATGGGCGATCTCGATCCACGCGCCGGCGCCGGCCAGCTCCCTCGCGAGCGCGCCGATCCTGGCCAATGCCACGGCCGGCCCATCGTCGCCGGCAGCCGCCGTCAGCGAGACGTGATCGACCCCGCTCGCGAAGAATCGCCGCAATTGGTCGATCAGCGAGGCGCCGGGCGGCAGGAAGACAGCCGTCCACGGCAGGAGCCCGTCGCAAACGGTGACGTCGTCCAGCCAGAGGCGCTCCGCCCGCCAGTGCGGCACCGGACGCATGTCAGGCCCCCAGCGCGTCGCGGACGCGCGCGCCGAGGCCCTTCAGACGCGGCACCGGCTCGTTGGCGAAGACGAAGCGGATGTATTGCCCGCCATGCGCCTCGCCCCAGCCGGACATCGCCGTGGCGCAGACGCCGCGCTGGAACAGCCGCCGCGACATCTCCGCGCCGTCGATGCCGAAGCCCGATACATCCAGCAGCATCGACCAGCCGCCGGCGGGCATCCCGAAGGGCAACCCGGCGAGTTCTTCGGCAATCGTGTCGCGGCGGGCCTGCAGTTCGGCCACATAGGGCGCCATCGTTTCGGGGGAGCGCTCGAGAGCGATCGCCACGGCGTCCTGCCCGATGCCGACCGGAACGACGACATTGGCAAGCGACACTGCGGTCAGATCCGGCATGTAGGCCTCGGGGGCGACGATCCAGCCGACCCGCCAGCCGATCATCCGGAGCTCCTTGGCGGACGAGCCGACGGTGATCGTCCGCTCCGCCATCCCTGGCAGGGCGGCCGGATGGAACACCTCCCGGCCGTCGAAGACGAGCCGCTCCATGGCGGTGTCGAGGATCAGCAGCAGATCGTGGGTCGCGCAGAGCTCGGCGACGAGCGCCCAGTCCTCGCGGTCAAACCAGCCGCCTGAGGGCATCGAGGGCGACATCATGAGCATCGCCTGTGTCTTCGGCCCGACAGCCTGGCTCAGCGCTGCCCTGTCGAGGCGCCACTCGGAGCCCGGCGCGAAACGGAACGGCACGAACTTCGGCACGCCGCCGGCGAGCCGCACGCGGTTGATCAGGCCGGCATAGGTTGGATCGGTGACGATCACCTCCTCACCGACATCGACGGTGGCGAGCAGCACGTTGAGGATGCCCGACAGGCCTCCGGCGGAAATGACGCAGTTCCGCTCGCCGGAATAGTCGATGCCGGAAAGCCTTGAGACGTGCCCGGCCGCCACGTCGCGCAGCCGCGCCTGGCCGATGAAGGGCAGGTAGCTGTTGTCGGCGTCGAGCGAGGCCGCCTCGCGGGTGCGTGCGACCGCCTCCGGATCGGGGGGTATGTCGACATCGAGGTTCTCGAGCCGCAGGAAATCTCTGCCGGAAGCGTCGGCCAGCGCCCCCATCCGGTCGACGCCGATTCCGGCGATGTGGCGCAGCCGTTCCGGCCGGTGTAGGGACATGGCTCACTCCTGGATCTCGGGAAAATCATATATTATCTATGATCACATGATGGGGTCGACCGTGCAAGAGGCGGACGAGCAGGATCTGAGCCTTCCCGGACAGATTGCCCGGGTGCTGGGCGAGCGGATCGTCGCCGGCGTCATGAAGCCGGGTGAGCCGGTTCGGCAGGACCGTATCGCGGCAGAGTTCCGCACCAGCCATGTGCCCGTCCGCGAAGCGTTCCGGCAGCTGGAGGTGCAGGGATATCTGGTCAGCGCGCCGCGTCGTGGCGTGCGCGTCGCCCCGCTCGATCCGGCGTCGGTGATGGAGGTCACCGAGATGCGGGCGGCTTTGGAGGCGCTGGCCCTGCGCCACGCGCTTCCACATCTGTCGCAAGAGGCCCTGGCCGAGGCCGAGGCGGCGATTGCCGAAGGCGAGGCGAGCGGCGACCTCGCGGTCTGGGAGCGAGCCAACCGACGCTTCCACCGCGCCCTGACCGCACCCTGCGGTCTTCCAAGGCTGATGCGCACCATCGACGAGCTGCACCGGGCGAGCGCCCGGCTGCTGCTGTCCACCTGGACGGAACTCGACTGGCAGCAGCGCTCGGATGAGGAGCACCGCGCCGTCCTGTCGGCGGTGAGGAACGGCGATCCGGACCGGGCCACCGAACTGCTTCAGGAGCACATCCTGGCCGCCGGCCGGGCGCTGGCGGCGTTGCTGCGACCGAAGGGCGGTTGAGGCGCGGCGGGCGTTCTCGCTGCCGCGTCATCCCGGAAGCCGCGCCGCGGCTATCCGGGATCGGGATCCCGCCGATCGTCGATGCGTCCCGATCCCGGATCGGCCTTTCGGCCGCCCGGGATGACCGAGAGTGGATTGCCGATCTCAGGCGGCCGTGCCGGCTGCCCGCGCCCGCTCGGCCTTCTTGCGCTCGTTGGGATCGAGCACGGCCTTGCGCAGCCGGATCGACTTCGGCGTCACCTCGACCAGTTCGTCATCGTCGATCCAGGCGAGCGAGCGCTCGAGCGTCATGCGGATCGGCGGGGTGAGGCGCACCGCCTCGTCCTTCGAGGTGGTGCGGATGTTGGTGAGCTTCTTGCCCTTGAGCACGTTGACCTCGAGGTCGTTGTCGCGGGTGTGTTCACCGACGATCATGCCCGGATAGACCTTCCAGCCCGGCTCGATCATCATCGGGCCGCGATCCTCGAGGTTCCACAGCGCGTAGGCGATCGCCTCGCCGGCTTCCGTGGAGATCAGGACGCCGTTGCGCCGGCCCGGAATCTCGCCCTTGTACGGCGCGTAGGAGTGGAACAGGCGGTTCATGATCGCCGTGCCGCGCGTGTCGGTCAGCAGTTCGCCCTGATAGCCGATCAGCCCGCGGGTCGGGGCGAGGAAGACGATGCGCTGGCGGCTGCCGCCGGAGGGGCGCATGTCGACCATGTCGCCCTTGCGCTCCGACAGCTTCTGCACGACCACGCCGGCGAACTCCTCATCGACGTCGATCACCACTTCCTCGATCGGCTCGAGCGCACGGCCCGTCTCCTCGTCGCGCTTCACCACGACGCGGGGGCGCGACACGCCGAGCTCGAAGCCCTCGCGGCGCATCGTCTCGATCAGGATGGCGAGCAGCAGTTCGCCGCGGCCGGACACGACATAGGCGTCGGCGTCGGGGGTCTCCTCGACCTTCAAGGCGACGTTGCCCTCGGCCTCCTTGAACAGGCGGTCGCGGATGACGCGGCTCGTCACCTTGTCGCCCTCGGTGCCCGCGAGCGGGGAATCGTTGACGCGGAAGGTCATCGACACTGTCGGCGGGTCGATCGGCTGGGCGACCAGCGGGGTCTCCACCGCTGGATCGCAGAAGGTGTCGGCGACAGTGCCCTTGGTCAGCCCGGCGATGGCGACGATGTCGCCGGCCTCGGCGAAGTCGATCGCCGTACGCTCGATGCCGCGGAAGGCGAGGATCTTGGAGACTCGGCCCTGCTCGACGACAGAGCCGTCGCGGGCCAGCACCTTGATCGCCTGGTTGGACTTCAGCGTGCCGGACGAGATGCGGCCGGTAATGATGCGGCCGAGATACGGGTTGGCCTCCAGAATGGTGCCGAGCAGCCGGAACGGCCCCTCCTCCACGGTCGGTGGCGCCACATGCGAGAGCACCAGGTCGAACAGCGGTGCCATCGACCTGTCAGTCTCATCGGCCGGCCCCTCGGGGGTCGCCGCCATCCAGCCCTGCTTGGCGGAGCCGTAGAGGATCGGGAAATCGAGCTGCTCGTCGGTGGCATCGAGCGCGGCGAACAGGTCGAACACCTCGTTGACCACCTCGTCAGGGCGGGCGTCCGGCTTGTCCACCTTGTTGATGGCGACGATGGGTTTGAGCCCGATCTTCAGCGCCTTGCCGACCACGAACTTGGTCTGCGGCATCGGGCCTTCGGCCGCGTCGACCAGCACGATGGCACCGTCAACCATGTTGAGGATCCGCTCCACCTCGCCGCCGAAGTCGGCGTGGCCCGGCGTGTCGACGATGTTGATGCGGGTGTCGTTCCACTCGACCGACGTCGCCTTGGCGAGGATGGTGATCCCGCGCTCGCGCTCGAGGTCGTTGGAATCCATCACCCGCTCGGCGACACGCTGGTTTTCCCGGAAGGCGCCCGATTGCTGGAGCAAACGGTCGACCAGGGTGGTCTTGCCGTGGTCGACGTGGGCGATGATGGCGATATTGCGAAGCTGCATGGGGCACCGGTGCTGGCGGCTGGGGCCGCGTCCCGCGGCCGGCAATACAAAACGGGCGCCGGGATGTCGCGGCGCCCGCTTCCTGTCGTGTTGCGCCGCAATATAGCGATTGCGATGGAATTCCGCAATGGCAGGCACCCCGCCTTCCCGGCACGAGACTTTACAAAAGCGCCCGATACGGCTCGAAATGAAGAAAAACGCCGAGACGACGGAGGAGACGAGATGTGCCAGATATTTGCCGGGCAGTCCCCGGCCTCCTATGAGAGCCAGACCCGATCGATCCGCATCAACGGACATTCGACCTCGCTCCGGCTGGAGGCGGCGTTCTGGGCGATGCTCGAGGAGATCGCCGAGAGCCAGCACATGCCGCTGGCGAAGTTCGTCGCCAAGCTGCACGACGAGGTGCTCGAACTGCACGGCGAAGTGCGAAACTTCGCGTCGCTCTTGCGCTGCTGCTGCCTGATCTACGCGAGCGACATGCGCGAGCCGGTGGTCTATGCGCCGTCGCTGCGCCAGGTCGCGGCGGAGTGATCGAAGGCAAGCTGTAGTAGCGGCCTACCACCCACCGCCTGCGCAGCGGCGCTAGAGTTTCCTCGTGGGACAGGCGGAGGCGACGGCTCGATGAGCCTCGGACGCGGACTGGCGATGGTCGGACTTGCGCTGGGCGGTGCGGCCGCCGGCCCCGGCGCATCCGCCGTCGCGGGCGATGTCGACCTGGCGGCGGCCGAAAAGCAGTTCGTGTCGAGCTGCGGCGTCTGCCACGTCGTCGATCCCGGCGCGCCGCCGCGGCAGGGACCTCCGCTGGCCGGTATTTTCGGACGCCCGGCCGCAAGCCTCGACGGGTTCGCCTATTCCGATGCGCTGGCGCATTCCGGGCTCGTCTGGACTGAGGAAACCCTCGACCGCTGGATCGAGAATGCCCAGGCCTACGTTCCCGGAACCAACATGCTGTACCGGCAGGCCAAACCGGAGCGGCGGCAGCTGATCATCGCCTACCTCAAGTCGCTCGACGACGCCGGGAACTGACCAGGAGACCAGCCGTGGCGAAGGCCATTCACATGATGATCCGGGTGCTCGACGAGGCGCGCTCGGTCGACTTCTACCACCGCGCCTTCGGCCTGGAGACGGCCGACCGGTTCGAGTTCGACGGCTTCACCCTGGTTTATCTTCGCAACGGGGAGGCCGACTTCGAGGTCGAGCTCACCCTCAACCACGGCCGCACCGAGCCATACCAGCACGGCGATGCCTACGGGCATGTCGCCTTCTGCGTCGACGACATCGACGCGGAACATGCCCGCTTCGAGCGTGAAGGGCTCGACCCAAAGCCAGTCAAGGAGTTTCACCGCGACGGCGCGCTCATGGCCAAGTTCTTCTTCGTGGAGGATCCCGACGGTTACAAGATCGAGGTCCTTCAGAAGCACGGACGCTACCGCTGACCGGGTCCCCCGACACCGGCGGCTGGCGAACAAACAGAAAACAAAAAGGGCTGAGGAGCCAAGGAGGAATGGAAGGATGAACGTCACACCCGGCAGCGTCGCACTTTCGCGGCGCGGATTCATCAAGGCCGCCGGCGCGACCGCTATCACGCTGTCGGCCGGCGCGATCGTAAATCCGCTCGAGGCCTGGGGACTGGAGGTCAAGACCCTCACGCCCGAGACGATGCGCACCCTGGTCGTCATGGCCCGCGACATCTACCCGCACGACCGGCTGGCCGACCGCTACTACGCCGTCGCGCTCAAAGGCTACGACGCGGCGGCGGCAGAGGACGCCAGCGTCAAGCAGGTGGTCGAGGAGGGCGTCGCCTATCTCGACGCCGCGGCACAAGCCGCGCACGGGGTGCCCTACGCGCAGGTCGGCTGGGAGGAGGATCGCGTCGCGATCCTGCGGGAAAGCCAGGACAAGCCGCTGTTCCAGAAGGTTCGCGGCGACCTCGTGACCGGCATCTACAACAACCAGGAGGTCTGGCCGCTGTTCGGCTACGAGGGCGAATCGGCCTCCAAGGGCGGCTATATCGCCCGCGGCTTCGACGACATCGAGTGGCTCTAGGGCCGAACGGACCGCGAAGGGAGGAAACCAAAATGGCAGCGCCATTCGAACTGGACGACGATTCCGTCGTCGTCGTCATCGGCTCCGGCGCGGGCGGCGGCACGCTCGCCACCGATCTCGCCCTGAAGGGCATCAGCACGGTCATTCTCGAGGCGGGTCCGCGCGTCGAGATCGAGGACTTCGAGAACGACGAATGGGCGAACTTCGTCGCCATCTCGTGGCTCGACAATCGCACCACTTCGGGTTCATGGCGGGTGGCGAAGGACTTCCCCAACCTGCCCGCCTGGATCGTCAAGGCAGTTGGCGGCTCGACGATCCACTGGGCCGGAGCGAGCCTCAGGTTCCAGGATCACGAGTTCCGGACGAAGTCGGTCTACGGCAACATCGCCGGCGCCAACCTGCTCGACTGGCCGATCACCCTCGCCGACCTCGAGCCCTACTACGAGAAGGCCGAGGACCGCATGGGGGTGACCCGCACCCACGGCATCGCCGGCCTGCCCGGCAACAGCAACTTCAAGGTGTTCAAGGCCGGTGCGGACAAGCTCGGCTACAAGGAGTGCCACACCGGCCGGATGGCCATCAACTCGGCAGCGCGCGACGGCCGCGGCGCCTGCCAGCAGATCGGCTTCTGCTTCCAGGGCTGCAAGTCGGGCGCCAAGTGGTCGACCCTCTATGCGGAGATCCCGAAGGGAGAGGCGACCGGCAACCTGGAGGTCAGGTCCAATGCCCAGGTGCTGCGCATCGAGCACGATGCTTCGGGCAAGGTGACCGGCGTCGTCTACGCCGATGCGGACGGCAACGAACAGCGCCAGGCCGCACGTGTCGTAGCGGTCGCCGGCAACTCGATCGAGAGCCCGCGCCTCCTGCTGAACTCGGCCACGAGCATGTTCCCCGAGGGGCTCGCCAATTCCTCGGGCCAGGTCGGGAAGAACTACATGCGCCACACCACCGCCTCGGTCTATGCGGTGTTCGAGAAGCCGGTGCGAATGTACCGGGGCACGACCATGGCCGGAATCATCTCGGACGAATCGCGCAACGATCCGTCACGGGGCTTCGTCGGCGGCTATGAGATGGAGACGCTCTCGCTCGGCCTGCCGTTCATGGCCGCCTTCCTCAATCCCGGCGCCTGGGGCCGCGAGTTCACCAGCGCCATGGAGGGCTATGAGAACATGGCGGGGATGTGGATCGTCGGCGAGGACATGCCGCAGGAGACCAATCGGGTCAGCCTGCATCCGGACCTGAAAGACCAGTACGGTATGCCGGTGCCGGACGTGCATTTCGACGACCATGCCAACGACATCGCCATGCGCAACCACGCCTGGCAGCAGGGAGAGGCGCTCTACGAGGCCGTGGGCGCGGTGCGCACCTTCCCGACCCCGCCCTATCCCTCCACCCACAATCTGGGGACCAACCGGATGAGCGAGAATCCCCGGGACGGCGTGGTGAACAAGTGGGGCCAGACCCACGATGTGAAGAACCTGTTCGTCTCCGACGGAAGCCAGTTCACAACCGGGGCAGCCGAAAACCCGACGCTGACCATCGTCGCGCTCGCGATGCGTCAGGCCGACTACATCGCCGACCAGATGGGCAAGAACGAGATCTGACGGTCTGCCGCCGGGGCGGTAACGCCGTCCCGGTAAGGCTCCGTGCCCGTCGCTCTATGGATCAGCGCCAGATGGGACGGCCGAGATAGATC
>JAEYRQ010000142.1 GCA_023435545.1 Pseudomonadota bacterium
GATCGCCCGCTGCTGGAGCCCGCCGGTCGGCGTCGTCGAGGCTGGCCAGTTGCAGGTTCGCATCGGCATGGACCTCAACGTCGACGGCTCGCTGGCGACGCCGCCGCGGCTGTTGAACCCGTCGGGCGATCACATCTTCATGATCGCCGCCGAGGCCGCGATGCGCGCCGTCAATCGTTGCCAGCCCTACTATCTGCCGCCTGAAAAGTACGATACGTGGCGTCAGATCAACCTGACCTTCGACCCCAGGGAGCTGATGGGCGGGTAGCTCGCCGCGTCCCGTCCGTCCCGATCCTCCCAGCCGAGCGGAGCCGATGAGAGCCCTTCTCTGTGCCATCGCAGTGACCACCGCCCTCGCGACGTCCCCGGCGCGGGCGCAGGTCGAGATCGACATCACCCAGGCCAATATCCAGCCGCTGCCGATCGCCATTCCCGACTTCGGCGGGGATCCGGAGTTCGCCAAGCAGATCTCCGACGTGGTCTCTGCCGATCTGCGCCGGTCCGGCCTGTTCGCGCCCGTCGATCCCTCCGCCTTCATCGAGCGGCCCGACTTCGATGCGATGCCCAATTTCGGCAGCTGGCGGGTGCTGAACGCCCAGGCGCTGGTGACCGGCCGGGTGACGCGGCAGCCGGACGGGCGCCTTAGGGCCGAGTTCCGGCTGTGGGACGTGTTCGGCGGACAGCAGATGACCGGCCAGCAGTTCTTCACCACGCCGGACAACTGGCGGCGGGTGGCGCACATCATCGCGGACGCGATCTACGAGCGGCTGACCGGCGAGAAAGGGTATTTCGATACCCGGATCGTCTTCGTCGACGAGTCCGGTCCGAAGACCAACCGCGTCCGGCGGCTGGCGATCATGGATCAGGACGGTGCCAATGTGCGCTACCTGACAAACTCACCCGACGAGATCATCCGCAATCCGCGCTTCAGCCCCTCGCGGCAGGAGATCACCTATGTCTCGCAACCCTACGGACAGGTGCCGCGGGTCTATCTGCTCAACATCGAGACCGGTCAGCGCGAGGTCGTCGGCGACTTCCCGGGCATGACGTTCGCGCCGCGCTTCTCGCCGGACGGGCAGCGGGTGGCGCTCAGCCTTGAGCAGGACGGCAACGCCAACATCTACGTGATGGACCTGAGGAGCCGGCGGACGACGCGGCTGACCAACACGCCCTCGATCGACACCAGCCCGTCCTTCTCGCCGGACGGGCGCCAAATCGTCTTCGAGTCGGACCGCGGCGGCAGCCAGCAGCTCTACGTCATGAACTCCGACGGTTCCAATCCGCAGCGCATCAGCTTCGGCCAGGGCGCCTACGCTACGCCCGTCTGGTCTCCGCGCGGCGACCTGATCGCGTTCACCAGGCGGTCCGGTGGCCAGTTCGCCATCGGGGTGATGCGCCCGGACGGCTCCGGCGAGCGCATTCTGACCTCGGGCTACCACAACGAGGGGCCGACCTGGGCGCCGAACGGGCGCGTGCTGATGTTCTTCCGCGAGACGCAAGGGGCCGCCGGCGGGCCGCAGATCTGGTCGGTGGATCTCACCGGCTACAACGAACTGCGCGTGCCGACGCCCTCCTTCGCCTCCGATCCGGCCTGGTCACCCTTGCTCAACTGACCTGGCCAGACTAGGTATCGCGCCGGCGGCAATCGGCGCGCCGGGCGCATAGTTCGGAACCCGGGGGCGCGGGGGCGTTAACCACGTTTCGGAACTGGCGGTTAAGGAAAACCGTCTAGGTAAACCATACGTGTATCCGGTCCAGCCGAGGGAGTTTTCCGGAATGTCGAGTTTCGTAGATGTGGGCCGGGGCGTGCGCCTCGTGGCCGTTCTGGTGCTGGCGCTCGTGGTGGCGGCCTGCGCCCAGAAACAGCAGCAGCCGGGGGCTGGTAACGTTACTCCGGGCAGCGCCCAGGATTTCGTCGTCAATGTCGGCGACCGCATCTTTTTCGTCACGGATTCCGTGACGCTCACCGCGCAGGCGCAGGACACGCTCCGGCGCCAGGCGCAGTGGCTGGCGCTCTATCCGTCCTACACGATCACCATGGAAGGCCACGCCGACGAGCGCGGCACCCGGGAGTACAACCTGGCGCTCAGCGCCCGGCGCGCGCAGGTGGCACGCGACTTCCTGGTCTCGCAGGGCGTCCAGCCGACGCGGATCCGAACCGTCTCCTACGGCAAGGAGCGACCGGTCGCGGTGTGTAACGACGAGTCCTGCTGGTCGCAGAACCGCCGCGCGGTGACAGTGGTCAATAACGCCCCGGGAAGCTGATCCCCTGCTCCGAGGGCCGGTGACGTCGGGGACGACACCGGGACACAATCGTTCGGCCCGCCACCGGTCTCGTGGCGGGCCGCACCTTTTCGGAGAAGGACGAGCGATGAAGATCGGTGCCCGTCGCCGATCGTTCGCAGCCCGCGCGATCCGGACCGGTCGCCGGTGCCGCCCGCTAGGGACAGATGACGAGCAGGTGGAACGGTCGATCGACATAGGTCGGGATCGGAGACGCGGGCACTCCGGTGAAGACGGACACAGTTGTCGTTGGGTCGGCATCCCCCGGAAGCCCCTCGGAGTAGGCCCGCATGGCACTCGCCGCGTCGAGGAAGTTGTAACCGAGGTGCGGACCGGTGAAGCCGACCGTCGCCGAGTACGTGCAGTCGACGATGCTCCGATCGAACGTGACATCATACTGGCCTGTGCGTCGCCTGACCGCACTTGTGGCCCCGACACCGCGGGCCAGCGTGCCGTTTCCCGCGACTACGGCAGACAGTATCCCCGTGGTTCCTGGATCGCCCTTGTCGCCTTTCGGCCCCTGAGGCCCCTGAGGACCGGCGGGGCCCTGCGGTCCTCGTGGCCCGGCATTGCCTTGAAGACCTCGCGGACCTTGAGGTCCCGCAAGGCCGCGCTGGCCGGTGTCCCCCTTGGCGGCAAAGCGCTCCCAGTCGATGGCGTTGCGGTCAGGGCGCTTGCCCGTGCTGGCGCGCTTGGCCCGCCACGTCGACCCCTGGAGGGTGACGAGATCGTCGATGGTGTAGGCCTGGCCCTTCTTCCAGGCGCCGCGTGGGGTCACCCCGCGCGGGCCGCAGTCGGCGACCACCGCCCTGGCGGTGGCGGCCCCGGCCTTCAGGACGACGATGCAGGTCGCCGGGTGATAGGCGAGCGAAAAGTTGAACCCCCGGCTGGCGTTGGAGGTCGCCGTGTGGCGGCCGTCCAGCGTCACCTGCTGGCGGGCCTGCGGCGTCGTTCCCTCGACCACCAGCCGACCGGCCTCGATCGAGGCCTTGGTCACGGCTATCCGCGCCTGCGCGTCCGCGTCGCCCGAACCGGCCAGCGCCATGACGGCAGCAGCGGAAAGCACCGGAATCGATCTCATCCGTTCGCCCTTCCAATCGAGCGTCCGAACCGGACGCACACGCAATGGCGCAAAGGATTTCACGTTGCGGAGGCTCGCGCCTCCGCCAAATGGCGGAGGACTGCTATGGAACACAGCCCGTTGCTCGTTCGGCGGCGGGCCGTCGTTGCGGCGAACACATGCATACTGCTTCTCATTTGCCGCAGAAGACGATCAGCGAGAACGAAATGGGTAGCTGCCCGAGACTGCTTCGGGTCCGCACCATGATGGAATCCCGAAGACTTGTGCCGCCCGGACCGGGGAATGTCTGGGCATCAGGATGGGCCATTACGAAGACCTGGCCATCCTGTGTTGGCGATACGACGGCGGTGCAGCCTTGCAGGTCGCGAGCGAACCGGACATAGGTCGGATCGTCACCGATCCGGCCGCGGTATACACCGACAACGCCTGCGCCGCTCCGGATCACCGCATCGAGGTTGAGTCCCACCATGTCGATCGTCGCCGACATGATCGCCATCCCCTGCGTCCTGTCGGCGGCTTCGGGCGCTGCACGCGCTCCGTGTCTCCCGTTCATGCCGAACGCCACCAGCGTGGCAGCGAGTGCCAGTGCGGCGACTGCCTTCCTATGCATGATTCGCTCCTTATGCGCAGACCGCGGGCGGTGACGGTCGCCGTTTGACGATTGGGGGCGGATGTCGTCGACCGGTACCGTAGACGCTCCGACTGCCGGCGGATCGCCAGTACAGGCCGAGATCCATCCCGTCCGACGCCCCTCCAATCGAGCCTCCGAACCGGACGCACACGCAATGGCGGAAGGATTTCACGTTGCGGAGGCCTGCGCCTCCTCCATATGGCGGAGGACTGCTGTACAATTCAGCCACGGGTTGCCGGCGCGCACCACAGGCAACCCGAATCGGCATTGCAGCAGGGACGTGCGATGGTCGGTCTGCCGCCACAGGACGCAGGGCGAGCAACGATGGCGAACTTTTCGGCGCAGGCGCTGTCCGACCTTATCGGCTCAATCTACGACTGCACGCTCGATCCTTCGCGCTGGGACGCGACGCTCGCCGAGATCGTGGGGGCATTCGAGGGCGAGGTGGCGATCCTGTCGCTGAACGACCTGCGCCGCGATCGCCTGCTTATCGAGAAGAGCATGGGCTGGGGGCAGGAGCGGCTGGAGGAGAGGCAGAAGCACCTCCCCGAAATACATGCGCGGATCAGCGAGCGGCTCGCCACGGAGCCGTCGCTGGACGAGCCCTTCGTTGCCTCACGGCATATCGACCCCGACCATCTTGCGACCTCCGCCTACGTTCGACAGTGCCTGAAGCCACGCGGCATCGCCGACATCGTGCACTACTTCCTGATGCACACGCCGGCACAGTTCTCCGAGCTTGTCGTCGGTCGGCATGAGAGGCAGGGGATCTTCACCGACCGGCAGATCGAGCTGGGCAAGCTGCTGCTGCCGCATCTCAGGCGCGCGGTGACGATCTCGCATGTGCTGGATGCCCGCACCATCGAGCGGACGCGGATGGCGGATGCGCTCGACCAGCTGCGCTGCGCCGTGGTGCTGACCGATGC
>JAEYRQ010000164.1 GCA_023435545.1 Pseudomonadota bacterium
GGATCGCCGCAAGCGCATCGCCGCCCGGATCCTCACTGCGGCCCATCACACCGACCAACTGCAGCCAGGCTTCACCATCAGCCCGATCGGCGAAGCGCCGCACGGCCAGCGAGACGAATGAGTCCGGAGCCAGGTCCAGCCGCATGGCCGCCTCGTTCACCTCCGCCAGCAGCGAGAGGTCTCCACGTTCCAGCAGGAAATCCGCCGCCGTGCCCGGCTCCTGCAAGCGCCCCAAGATGTCGCCCAGCATGGCTGCCCCTCCCGGCTACTGCACGAGCAACCCATCGCTCGTCTTCAGCGTGATGCCCTCGATCTCGGCGCGACCGGCCAGGATCGCGACGTATTGGTGCACGGCCCGATGGAAGACGGCGTCGGCGAGATAATCGGCGATGTCCCGGTGCACTGCCTCGAAGGGCAATCGGGTCCCGTCGATCCGCCGGTCGAGCCTGACGACGTGGACACCGTAGCGGGTGCACACCGGCTCCTCGCGTATCGTCCCCGGCGTCATCGCCGCGAGCGCCGTCTCGAACTCCGGCGCGGTCTGACCGGTGGACACCTGACCAAGGCTGCCGCCGACGCCGGCGGAGGGGCATGCCGACAGCGATTCCGCCAGTTCGGCGAAGCGTTCGGGACTGGCTGTCAGCACCGCCGCGGTTCCCCTGGCCACAGTCTCGGCCGCTGAATAGGCCTCGGCATCATCACGCGACGCCGCGAACAGGATGTGCGCCGCCTCGTAGATCGCCGGTGTTCGGAACCGGTCGGGGCGCGCGTCGTAGAACCGTCGGCATTCGTCCTCGGTCGGCTCGGGAACCCGCACCTCGGTTTCGATCAGGCGTCGGACGAGCGCTTCGTCGTCCGTCTCGCGCCGGCCGTCGGGATCGGTCTCTGTCTCGCTACCGGCCTCCAGCCCGAGACGCCGGGCCTCGTCGAGAAGGAGGCGCCGAACCACCAGCGCGTGGGCCGCCGCCTCCCGTGCCGCGCCGGGCGTTTCGGCGGGATGGTGCTGGATCTCGCGGGCGATCTCGACCCGGGAGATCTCGGTGCCGTTCACCCGCACAATTGGCGGCGGGGGGGCGGGCTTGCGGTCGCTGACGTCGAACAGGCGCATGGCATCACTCCGCGGCGGTCCGCGCCGTTGCGCGGGACCTCAGGGCCTCGGTTCCGCGGCTCGTGCGGACGATCTGGTAGCCCTGGCGGCCGAGGTACCAGACCGGCGCGCTCCAGATGTGGACGAGGCGGGTGAACGGGAAGACGAGGAAGATGGTCATCCCGAGGAACAGATGCGCCCGGAAGATCGGCGACACGTCGGCGACATAGGCGGCGGCTGACGGCTGCAGCGTCAGGATGCCCTGCGCCCAGTTCATGAACTTCACCATCTCATAGCCATCGAGATGCTGCAGCGAGACGAAGATCGTCAGGAGCCCGAGGGTGAGCTGGGCGTAGAGCAGCAGCAGGATGGCGATATCGCCGAAGCTCGACGTGCGACGGATGCGCGGATCGAACAGCCGCCGGTGGATGAGCATGGTGAGGCCGACAAAGCAGGCGACGCCGGCCAGCCCGCCGATCACGATCGCCATGACCTGCTTGGTGCCGTGGCCGATGCCGACGAAGTCGAAGATGGCGATCGGCACCAGCAGGCCGAAGAAGTGGCCGACGAAGATGACCAGGATGCCGACGTGGAACAGGTTCGAGCCCCACATCAGCTGCCTGCGGCGCAGGAGCTGGCTCGATCCCGAGCGCCAGGAATACTGCTCCCGGTCGAAGCGGATCAGGCTGCCGACGAGGAAGACGGTCAGGCAGAGATACGGGTACCAGCCGAACACGGCCATGTTGATGTAATCGGCCATCATGCCCTCCCCTGTCCGGTGTCCGACTGGACGACGCTCCGCGCGGCTGCCCGGAGCCTCGTCATCAGCCTCGAGCGGCCGCAGGCATCGGCCGCCGGATCGGCCGGGCCGAAGCTGACGGCGGTCTCCTCCCATTCGGCATCGAGCTCGGCGAGGTCGTCGCCCTCGTCAACGGCCCAGACGACCTCGTGGTCCTCGTCCGCCGCGGTGTCGACCGCGGTCACGGCTCGTCCCCGGCCAAGTGCCACCAGCGCGCGGAACACGGCGGCATAGGGGGACTGTCGTCGACGCAGGCGGTCCTCGAGTTCGCCCAGCACCTCGGCTGGCTCGGCGATAAGTCCCCGCGCCTCGGCCTCGGGGAGCAGCGAGAGGAACTCCAGGAACAGCGGCAGGAAGTCCGGCAGCTCGTTGGCCGCGACGTGATAGCCATGCCGCTCGTAGAGCGCGGCGAGGTCGACCATGGCCTGGCCGCGGTCGCGGCTCTCGCCGTGCACATGCTCGAAGAGGTGCAGCGACAGCGAACGCGAGCGGTCGAACAAGAGGGTATACCGCTCCTGCAGGTCGTAGAGGTCGCGGCTGCCAATTTCATCGATGAGGGCAGCCAGCGCAGCCCTGTCGCGGCGCGCCACCAGCCCTTCCGCCTCGATCACCTGGCGGATCTCCGGTGCTGCGCGCTGCAGTTCGGCGGTCGGATAGGTCAGCAGCGCCGACAGCGCCTTGAAGGTCCTGGCCATCACACGATCTCCATCGGGTTGCGGGCCTTGGAGGCCTTGCGGCCACCGAACAGGTTGGTCTCGCTGATGCCGCCCGAGCAGTCGTTGCCGAACGAGAAGCCGCAGCTTCCCCTGAGGTCGTAGGCGTCCTCGCCGGTCTCGCGGTGGCTGGTGGGAATGACGAACCGGTCCTCGTAGTTGGCGATCGCCATCAGCTGGTACATCTCCTCGATGTCCTGCCCCCTCAGCCCGACGCGCTCGGCGATACCCTCGTCGATGACGCCGTCGACCGTCTTCGCCCGCATATAGGCGCGCATGGCGAGCATCCGCTCCAGCCCGAGGGCGACCGGCTCCTCGTCTCCGGCCGTCAGGAGATTGGCGAGATACTTCAGCGGGATGCGCAGGGAGCGCACGTCCGGCATGTCGCGGTCGATGCCCATCTTGCCGGCCTCCGCCGCCGACTGGATCGGCGAGAGTGGCGGCACGTACCAGACCATCGGCATGGTGCGGTACTCCGGGTGCAGCGGGAAGGCGACCTTCCAGTCCATCGCCATCTTCCAGATCGGCGAGCGGCGAGCGCCCTCGATCCAGGCCTCCGGCACGCCGTCGGCGCGGGCCTGCTCGATGACGGCCGGATCGTTCGGATCGAGGAACAGCTTCAGTTGCTCCTCGTAGAGCTTCGTCTCGTCCTCGATGCTCGCCGCCGCCTCGATGCCGTCGGCGTCGTAAAGGATGACGCCGAGATAGCGGATGCGGCCGACGCAGGTCTCCGAGCAGACGGTCGGCTGGCCGGATTCGATGCGCGGGAAGCAGAAGATGCACTTCTCCGACTTACCCGAGGACCAGTTGTAGTAGATCTTCTTGTAGGGGCAGCCGGAGACGCACATCCGCCAGCCGCGGCACTTGTCCTGGTCGATCAGGACGATGCCGTCATCCTCGCGCTTGTAGATCGCGCCCGACGGGCAGGCGGCGACACAGGTCGGGTTGAGACAGTGCTCGCACAGCCTCGGCAGATACATCATGAAGGTGTTCTCGAACTGCCCGTAGATGTCCTTCTGGACACCCTCGAAGTTCGCGTCCTTCGAGCGCTTCGAGAACTCGCCGCCGAGGATCTCCTCCCAGTTCGGCCCCCACTCGATCTTCTCCATCCGCTCGCCGGTGATCTGGGAGCGCGGCCTGGCGGTCGGGAACGCCTCGAGCTCGGGCGCCGACTGCAGATGGTCGTAATCGAAGGTGAAGGGCTCGTAGTAGTCGTCGATCTCGGGCAGATCGGGGTTGGCGAAGATCTTCGCCAGGATCCGCCACTTGGATCCCATCTTCGGCTGGATCCTGCCGCCGGGCGTCCTCACCCAGCCGCCGTTCCACTTCTTCTGGTTCTCCCAGTCCTTGGGATAGCCGATGCCGGGCTTGGTCTCGACGTTGTTGAACCAGGCGTATTC
>JAEYRQ010000178.1 GCA_023435545.1 Pseudomonadota bacterium
AAGCAGGCCGGCCGGGGCTTCGTGCCGGATCGCGGCTTCGCCTCGATCGGTTATGGCCTGCCCGGCGCGATGGGTTGCGCGCTGGCCGCGCCCGGGCGCCCGGTGGTGGGCCTGACCGGCGACGGCGGCTTCAACATGGTGATGGGCGAACTCGAGACCGCCCGCCGCCTCAACTTGCCGCTGACCGTCATCGTCGTGAACAAAGCCGCGTCCGGCTACGTCAAGGCGCTGCAGCATCTGATGTACGGCGCCGGCGCCTATCAGTCGAGCGACCTGGTCGAGGTGAACTACGCCAAGGTCGCCGGCGCGCTCGGCTGCACCGGCATCCGTGTCGAGGATCCCGACGAGATCGCCGAGGCATTGCGCATCGGCATCGGCGGCGAGGACGGGCCGACCCTCATCGACGTCGTCGTCACCCGCGACCCGGCGCACATGCTGCCGGGCGTCGACAACCGGACTGTCCAGGTCAAGAAGGGCGACCGCGTCGCCTGACCGAGCCTGCGGAACCATCGGGACTGAACCATAACCGGAGGAAACGAGATGAAGCTCCACAGCACCCTGACCGCGTCGGCCGTGGCCGCCCTCGCATTGTCCATGGCGGTATCGGGGCCGGCATCCGCCGAGATCCCGGAGACGACGCTGCAGATCGCGCACGTCTACAATCCCGGCAACATCTGGCACGACACTGCCGAGCGCTATGCCGAGGCGATCAAGGAGCGCACCGGCGGCAAGGTGACGGTCAACATCGCGCCCGGCGGCACCACAGGCAACTGGCAGGAATCGATCGAGGCGCTGCAGATCGGCACCAACGACATCGTGCTGGAGTCGATCGGCACGCTCGACCGCTACGACCCGCTGCCGGGCATCGAGGCGTTCCCCTACCTCGTCCGCGACCTCGACCACTTCAAGAAAGTCTACTACGGCCCGATGGGCGGCGAACTGTTCGACGCCATCGAGGAGGCGACCGGCTTCAAGATCATCGGCGCCGGCTATCGCGGCGGCCGCAAGCTGTCGGCCAACAAGAACGTGGTGTCCCTCGACGACCTGAAGGGCCTCAAGCTCCGCGTCCCGCCGCTGAAGATGTACCGCCGCACCTGGGAACTGCTGGGCGCGAGCCCGGTGCCGATGCCCTCGACCGAGATCTATACCGGCCTCCAGCAGGGTGTCATCGACGGCCAGGAGAACCCCTTCGAGGTCATCTGGACCTTCAAGTTCTACGAGCACCAGCCCTTCGTGATGGAGACCAATCACGTCATCGGCGCCATGACCTTCATCTTCGACGCCAACCGCTTCAATTCCTTCCCGCCGGAGCTCCAAGAGATCCTGGTCGAGGAAGGCGAGAAGGCGATGCTCTGGGGACCCGAGCAGATGCTCGCCAAGGAGGATCAGTACCGCACCGACCTCAGGGCCGCCGGTGTCGAGATCGTCGAGCCCGACATGGAGGCCTTCCGCGCCGCCGTCGCGCCGATCAAGGAGGACTTCCCCGAGCTCGCCGACTGGGTCGAGAAGATCAACGCGGTCCAGTAAGCCAGCGATCCCGGACGGACGGGCAGCGAGCCGCCGCAGAGCGGCGCCCGTCCGGTGGCTCGACGGACATCCGGCAGCCGTGCTGGCGGCCGGAGGGTGAGCGGCTTCGCAGATAAGCTTCGCAAGGCGGCAGGGGAGGAGAATGCCGTGTTCAGATCCACCGCGCGCGTGATCGAGCGCATCATCGACCTGATGCTGCTGGTGGCGCTTGCCGTCATGGTGGTGAGCATCTGCTGGCAGGTGTTCGGCCGCTATGTTCTCAATCACGCCCCCGGCTGGACCGAGGAGACCGCACGCTTCCTGATGGCGTGGATCACCATGCTCGGCAGCGCGATGGTGATCCGCCGCGACGGGCATGTGGCGGTGACGGTCGTGGCGGATTCGCTGCCGCCGGTGCCCCGGGCGATCGTCGCGTGGCTGCGCGATGCGCTGATCGTGATCATGTCCGGTGCGCTGGTCTGGTACGGATGGCAGTTCGCGCAAATCGGATCCAGGCGCGAGTCTGCTGCGCTCGAGATATCGATGTTCTGGCCGCATCTGGCCATTCCCGTGGGCGGCGCGCTGATCGCGCTGCTGCTCGCGCTCAGGCGGGCAGGGCAGATGGCCGGGGAGGGCGACGCCCCATGACGATCATCGTCCTCGCCGTCCTGATCGTCCTCCTGATCCTCATCGGGCTGCCGCTCGGTCTTGCCATCATCACCGCCTGTCTCGGGGTGATCTGGTTCACCGGCACCAATCCGGTGATCGTCGCCCAGCGGCTGTTCTCGGGCATGGACAGCTTCACGCTGCTGGCCATCCCCTTCTTCCTGCTCGCCGGCTCGCTGATGTCGCGCGGCGGCATGACCACGCGCCTCGTCGACTTCGCCAACGCGCTGGTCGGCCGCTTCCACGGCGGGCTCGCCATGAGCAATGTCGTCTCGTCGGTGTTCTTCTCCGGGATCTCCGGTTCGGCGGTGGCCGACACCAGTATGATGGGCCGCATCTTCATCCCGGCGATGGAGGAGGAAGGCTACTCGCGCGGCTTCGCTGTCGGCGTCACCGCCGCGACATCGGTGGTCGCGCCGATCATCCCGCCCTCGATCGGCTTCATCGTCTACGGGGTCATCTCGGGCCAGTCGATCGTCGCCCTGTTCGTCGCGGGCGTGATTCCCGGTGCCCTGTTCTCCCTTGCGGCACTCGGCTACGTCTACTGGACCGCCCGTCGCCGCAATTATCCCGTGCACGACCCTGTGCCCCTGTCGGATGTCGTGCGCGCCTTCTGGCGGGCCGCGGCAGCGATCTTCATGCCGATCCTCATCCTGTTCGGCATCGTCACCGGCGTCTTCACCGTGACGGAATGCTCGGCCGTGGCGGCGGTCTACGCGCTTCTCGTCGGTGCCGTCGTCTACCGGGAGCTTACGCCCGCCGGCATCATCGAGGCGCTGAGGGAGGCGGCGCAGACGACGGCCGTCATCATGATCATCGTCGGCGCCGCCCAGCTCTTCGCCTGGCAGCTCGCCTACGCCCAGATCCCGCAGCAGGCGGTCGCGCTGATCACCTCGATCTCCGAGAACCCGCTCTTGTTCCTGCTGATGGTCAACCTGCTCTTGCTGTTCGTCGGCACCTTCATGGAGGCGAACGCGGCCATGGTCATGCTGGTGCCGATCCTCTACCCCGTCGGCATGGCGCTCGGCGTCGATCCGATCCAGCTCGGGGTGATCACGGTGGTGAACCTGTGCCTCGGGCTGATCACGCCGCCGATCGGGCTGTGCCTGGCGG
The DNA here is from genome assembly GCA_023435545.1 of Pseudomonadota bacterium. GTDB lineage: Bacteria > Pseudomonadota > Alphaproteobacteria > Rhizobiales > Tepidamorphaceae > Tepidamorphus. The sequence goes on from JAEYRQ010000178.1 coordinate 3,286, forward strand.
TAGCCTGCAAAATCGCCGACCTGCCGCTCGAGCGCGGCGTCCGCGACATCCTTCCTTTCTTGGCGATCGGCATTGTGCTGCTCGCCGCGCTGTCGCTCGTGCCAGGCATGTCGCTGTGGCTTCCTGGCCTCGTTCTCAACTGACGCACACGGGATGCGGAGCAGATCATGGTGGACCGTCTGAAAGGCAAGGTGGCGCTGGTGTTCGGCGCCGGATCGATCGGCGAGGGATGGGGCAACGGCAAGGCTGCCGCCGTGGCTTATGCCCGCGAGGGCGCCAAGGTCGCCTGCGTCGACATCGACCTGGGCGCCGCCGAGGCCACGGCCCGCCATATCGAGGGCGAGGGAAACCCGGCTATCGCCTGCTCGGCCGACGTCACCTCCTACCCCGAGATCGAGGCGGCGGTCGCCCGCACGATGGAGGCCTTCGGCCGCATCGACATCCTGCACAACAATGTTGGCATCAACATTCCCGGAGGCCCGGTCGAGGCCACCGTGGAAAGCTGGGACAAGGTGATGGACGTCAACGCCAAGAGCGTCTTCCTGGCGTGCAAGGCGGTGCTTCCGATCATGGAGGAGCAGGGGGGCGGGGCGATCGTCAACATCTCCTCGCTGGCCGCCATTCGCTACACCGGCTATCCCTACATCTCCTACTATGCGTCCAAGGCGGCGGTGAACAATTTCACCCGCGCCATCGCCGTGCAGTACGCACCGAAGAGCATCCGCGCCAACTGCATCCTGCCCGGCGTTATGGACACGCCCCACATCTACAAGCAGATCAGCGGCTACTACGGCAGCGTCGAAGAGATGACGGCGGCCCGCAACGCCATCCCGCCGATGAAGCGGCAGGGCACCGGCTGGGACATCGCCATGGCCTCGGTGTTTCTCGCCTCCGACGAGGCCCAGTACATCACCGGCGTCGAGCTGTGCGTCGATGGCGGCCTGCACTGCAAGGCCGGTTGACAACGGGGAGAGAAGGCGTGCCGGATTTCAAGTATCACGAGGCGTTCAGCCGTGGCGGGCCCGAGCCTGTCGCCCGATTCACCGGGCTGCCACGCTACAACTTCGTCTTCGGCCACAACGACCCGGCCGAAGTGCCCGCCGACGAACTGGCCGAGATCGCCGCAAAGGTCATCCGCGAGCAGGGTCCGACGCTCGCCATGTACTATCTCGGGCAGGGGCCGCAGGGCCATCGGGCTTTACGCGAGTTTGTCGCCGCCAAGCTCGGGCGCAGCCGCGGCATTGCCTGCACGGCCGACGACATCGTGCTGACGTCGGGCTCGCTGCAGGGCATGGATCTCCTCAACGCCACCTTCATCGAGCCCGGCGATACGGTGATCATTGAGGAGTTCACCTATGGCGGGGCGATCGGCAAGGTGCAGCGGCTCGGCGCCAACATCGTCGCGGCCCCGCTCGACGACGACGGCATCCGCATGGATGCTCTTGAAGAGATCCTGAAGGACCTGAAGGGCAGGGGGATCACCCCGAAGTTCATTTACACGATCCCGACCGTCCAGAACCCGACCGGCTCGATCATGCCGATCGAGAGTCGGCACCGACTGCTGGAGCTGTCGGCCGAGTACGGTGTGCCGATCTTCGAGGACGAGTGCTACGCCGATCTCGCCTGGGAGGACGGCGCGCCGCCGGCGCTCTACGCGCTCGATCCCTCGCGGGTCGTCCATGTCGGCTCGTTCTCCAAGTCTCTGGCACCGGCATTGAGGGTCGGCTACATCGTCGCCTCGTGGGACGTGCTCTCGCGGGTGCTGGCCCGCAAGTCGGACGCGGGCTCCCCGGCGATCGAGCAGATGGTCATCGCGGAGTATTTCGGCCGCGAATTCAACAGCCATCTGAAAACTCTCAAGACGGCGCTGCGCCGCAAGCTCGACGTGATGGTCGAGGCAGTCGAGCGGGAGTTCGGCACCTCGGCCGAGCTCTACGTGCCGAAAGGCGGCATTTTCCTGTGGCTGAAGCTGCCCGATCACGTCGATGTCAGGACGTTCGTGCAGCCGGCGCTGGATCAGGGCGTGGCGTTCAATCCCGGTCCGGACTGGGCCTGCGTGCCGGAGGCGGCGAAGAGCCACATCCGTCTTTGCTTCGCGCTGCCGGACGAGCAGACCATTCGGGAGGGCGTCGCCGAACTCGCCCGCATCTGCTTCGAGCACACCGGCGTGCCCGCCCGCCGGGCGAACGTCCCCTCGGATCGCTGTGGCCGGATCGATGTCCGCTCACGCCCCCACCACCACGACCGACCTGCCGGAGGGCATCGTTGTCGCCGACACGATCACCAAGCTGCCCGAGGGCGCATTGGGCGGGGTCGTCGTGTCTGGTTCGCACGGCGGCCGCTATCCGGGCTACATGGCGGCGGCTGGCGGCGTACGCGCGGTGATATTGTGCGACGCCGGCATAGGGCGCGAGGAGGCCGGCATCGGGGCACTGCCCTATCTCGAGGAGCTCGGCATCGCGGCGGCTGCCGTTTCGCATCTGACATGTCGGATCGGCGACACCGCCGACATGCTGGCGCGGGGGCGTGTCAGCCGTCTCAACGCAGTGGCCGCATCGGTCGGCGTCCAGGAAGGCGACTCGACGCTGGAGGCGGCGAGGAAGCTCCGCGCAGCGCCGCATGTTCCTGTGAAGCCGGAGCCGCTGGGCGAGGCGCGCGGCTACGTCGACCACGCAGGCCGGCGTAGGATCGTGCTGCTCGACTCCGCCGCCCTCGTCGGACCCGAGGATGTCGGGCAGATCGTCGTCACCGGCTCGCATGGCGGCCTCGTCGGCGGCAATCCGGCGCTGGCATTGAGGGTCGATGGCTTCGCCGGCGTCTACAACGACGCAGGGATCGGCATCGAGGACGCCGGCATCGCCCGGCTGCCGGCCCTGGATGCGCGGGGGATCGCCGGTTTCACCGTTTCGGCGGCCTCCGCCCGGATCGGCGAGGCGCGCTCGACCTTCGAG
>JAEYRQ010000255.1 GCA_023435545.1 Pseudomonadota bacterium
AATCTACGTTGGCTGAAATGTATGCGACCCCATGACAGGGGGTGTCAAGCCCCGTCGAGGGTCGGTCGGGCGCCGTCCACCGCAAATCCGACGATCCGGCTCGCCCTGGGCGCCGGCCGATAGCCGAAGTGGACGGCCGCCGCGCGCAGCGCCCGCCGGAACATGTATCCGACGCGGTCGCGCATCCGCGCCGAGCAGGCGCCGTTTATCGCCCCCTCGTCATCATCTCCGTCCTCACGCTCGTAGTCGATCGCCACCAGCACGATCCCCTCGCCGAAGCCTGCCACCCTGACCAGCAGCTTGTAGCTCTCGTCGCCGAGCGCCTTGCGCAGCGCTTCCGCCCGCTGCCCCGCCTCGTAGCGCCTCGCCCCGATGTCGTAATACCGCCCCCCGCCGTCCACCCGCTCGTCCATGGCGATCGCCCGGATCGCGTCCAGCCCCAGCGCCTCGACCATCCTGCGGATCTCGATGCCGGCCATCCGCTCCGGCTCGTCGATCAGCCGCCGCCCCTTCCGATCGCGCTGCTGGTAGAGATGCTCGACGGGATCGTGCCTGGCGTTGCGCACCACGCTCTCGCGCCGGAGCCCGTCGAACGGGCTGACGACGCTGTCGGCCATCAGGGCGCGGCGGCCATCGTAACCGGGCTGGTCGCCGCCCGCCTTGCGCAGCGCCCGCGCGGCCTTTCGCGCCCGAGCCCGGCGAGCGTCCCGCTCCGCCTCCCGCTCGACCATGGCGTAGAAGCGCTCCCGCCGCTCCTCCACCTCGGGCCGGAAATAGCCGCCCATCTGCTCGCTCGCCTTCGCCATCCGCCGCATCCTATCTTCGTGTCCCGGTCGGGGCCGCCGCCCCTCCCCGCCTCTTGCCCGCCTACCCGCCGATGCCCATCGCCTTCATGCGCTCCAGCGTTTCCGGGCTGATCTTCGGCTGTGCCGCCTCCGCCGCCCGTTCGGCGCGCGCCCGCGCCTCGTCCCATCCCGGCGGCCAGCGCGCCGGCAGCCACATCCAGAATTCGCGCCCGCTCTGCCCCCGCACCTGGAGCTCGTGCCCGGCGAACCAGCGCGTCCAGGCGAACCCTTCCAGCGTCGTCGAGTGCACCTGCCCGTAGCCGGCGATCGCCGCCTCGTCGGGCATGTCGTCGCGCGCCCAGCGCAGGCCCTGCGGCAACGGCCGCCGGATCAGCTCGGCCAGCGCGTCGAGCGGACGCCCCTCGTCGATCAGCTTCAGCGCCAGGCCCCAGAACTCCCGGCTGGCGAGCGCCACATGGGTGGTCATCGGCCGGTCGCGCCGGTCCGGCGGCAGCGCCTCCCACTTGCGTTCGCCGAGGTAGTTGTAGGTCGCGGGTGCATGCTTCCGGCCGATCGTCTTCAGGTGCTCGAGATAGGCCTCGATCGAGCGCACCGCCTCGCCCCGCTCGTGCTCCGACAGCGCGGTCCAGGCCCGCTGGATGCGGGCCAGGCTGTCGGCGGCGAAGGTCGGATATCGCTTCAGCCGCTCGAACAGGTCCGGCGACGGGATGCCGCTCTCGCTCCCTGCCGCGTCTTCCGATCCCGAAGATCCCGCGCCCGCGCTCTCTCTCTCCGGTTCGTTTTCGGGGGGATCGTTAACAGGGGTCGTTCTTATGGGTGCCCGCCCATGGATGGGCACCCCCTGCCCATCCTGGGTGGGCACCCCCTGCCCCCCAGTGGGCACCCCCCCTTGGGCGGCCTCGTCCGGTTCGCCGGCGTCGGCACCGGCCGGTTCCGGCCTGTCCGGCTGGTCCAGCACGACGCGGTAGTCGTGCGCCCGGTCGCCGCCGTCGCGGCGCAGCAAGGGCCTATGCTCGACATAGCCGACCTCGACGAGCCGCGCGATCGCGCGCTGCACGGTCGCGCGCCCGCAGCGCAGCTCCCCCGCCATCTTGACCTGACTGCGGCTGCACCAGCCATTGTTGTCCGTGTGCTTGCCGAGCAAGCACAAGACCTGCAGATCGCGCGGTTCCAGCCGCGCATCGGTGACCGCGGCGGCCGGGATGATGGAGAATCGCGGCCCGCTCATGCCCCCGCCCCCATGAAGTCGAACAGCGGCATCCCGCCCGGCGCCGCCGCCCGGCGTCGGCGCGGCTTCACCGACTGCCGCGCCATGTCTCTTGTCCCTGTCGCGGCGGAGCCTGTCCTTGGGCTCGCCTGGGGCGAGACCCGAGGGCCGCTCCCCGCCTCTTGTTGCCGGACCAGCCTCTTCCCGATCTCGGCTGCCCGCATCCGCTCGCGGCCGAGCGCCCGGTCCCGCCGGGCCAGCTCGGCGGTGAGATAGGCGACCTCCGCCTCGAGCATCGCCGCATAGAGCCGATGATCCTGCGGCCGCCGCTCATGCGCGGCGCGCGCCCGGCCGAGCGCGGCGGCGAGGTCGTCAATGGACGGCAGTGGGCAGTCGGCAATCGGCGGTCGGATAGGAGCGTTCATCGGTGGCCGTGCTCCCCGTACTTCGCCCGCCGCGTCGCCCAGGCGCGGGCGCGGATGTCGCGCATCTCTTCCGGCGACTTCGGTGCGGGCCTCTTGCGCGGCGCGTGGCCGGGCAGATATGGGCCATCGTCGAGGCCGCTGAGATCGGACCGGTGGTCGTGCTCGAAGCCGGTCGGCATGCCGCAGGTCGGACACAGGGGCACCGAGGGGCCGCAGTTCATCGTGCAGTGCGGCACGCCACCGATCTCGATGCAGTCGGAGCAGGCGGCCTTGGCGCGGCCGAAGACGTAGGAGATCATCGGTCAGCCCTCGTCATCGTCTTCCTCCCACTCCCGGTCGATCACGACGGAATAGAGAGGCTCGTCGCTGTAGCGCTCCTCGATCTCGTCGCGCTCGGCCTCGGTGGCCCGCCAATGCGTCTCCACGACGTCGCCTTCCCAGTCCCAGACCGAGATTTCGAACCGCCAGACCTTCTTCGGCTTGGTGGTCATCCCGCCACCCCCGCCTGATCGACGGCCATCGGCGCGTCCGTGCCCGTGGCGAAGGCGTTCCGCTCGCGCAGCGCCCGGCACACCGCCATGACGATCTCCGGCCCGGTCAACGCATTGGCGTTCGCCTCGACCAGTTGCGCGTGCGTGGTGCGCCGGTCGACGATGAACGTCCGGTGCCGCCCCGCGATCTCGGCCAGCTCGGCGACGTGCAGGATGTCGAGCATCCGCACCGGCCAGGGGTGGCGATTCACGTCATAGCCGCAATCGGTGACATCGATCGTCCCCGCCTCGGCCGAGACGGTCCACGTCTCGACCCACGGCGCACCGACCCGGCTGATCGCCGCCTGCGCGGCCGTCTTCTGGGCCAGATAGGCGGTATAGGTGACCCCGTTTCGCATCCGCCGCTGCTCCGGGATGGGTGGCAGCGCCTCGTTCCATTTCGGGGCCAGCGCCACGATGATCCGGCTTGAGATAGGAACGAAGCCGCGCAGCTGATCCTCCAGCCGGTCCGCCACGTCGCGGCTCGACTTGATCTCGACCGCGATGATCTCGGTCTCCGTCACCGCCGCGAGATCGATCCGCCGCGTCGAATAGCGCAGCGGCAGTTCATGGATGATCCGCGCCCCCGGCCATCGCCGCCGCAGCTCCGGTACGATCAGCGCCCGCATCGCCAGTTCCTCGCCGGAGCGGTTCGTGGTCATCATCCCGCTCCGCTCGCCGCGTTCGGCCCCCGGCCGCCCGGCCAGACCAGCGCCGCGCTTTCGCGCCGCTCGGCGGGGGTGGGCGCGCGCCTGCGGGTCGCGGCCGGGTCGCCCATCAGCACGGCGGTGAGGTCGATCGTGTCGGTCTCGGGCGGCTG
>JAEYRQ010000332.1 GCA_023435545.1 Pseudomonadota bacterium
GTCCTAGACGTTGCGGTGCGCATTGCCGAGAGCAATGGCCCGCGCTCGCCTTGGACGCGGTGTCTAGGGCCGGTGATACTGTTCGGCGTGCATGCGTCCAGTTGCGCCCGGCGGATGGCGCCGTGGATAGCTGGGTAACAACATGGACCAAGCACACTTAATCGCAGAGCTAGAGGGTGCGCTTGCCAGCATCCGGCGAGATCATGACGGCATGCGCCAACAGCAGGAGGACCTTCTGCGGCAATACGGGGCTGCCGTCTCCGGCGAAATCGTCGGGTCGTTGGAATGGCTTGACGAGTTGATCGAGGTGGCCCGCGTTCACCTTCCGGCCCTGCTTCAGGACCACAGCGGCACAAGCCCGGAGGATCTGGTTTCGCTCGCCGCGAAACTGTCTCCGGGTGGCGCCCATACGGGCGGGTGGTTCGCTCTCGAATTGATTGGGTTGGGGCTTTCTTGGCAGGTAGACCCGCACCTGCTGGCTGCGATGATCGCCTACAATTGGAGCGGTGGGAAGGCCGGGTTTCAGTTCCTCCCGGATCCTGCCCAAGTCGACGCCGACATATACGAATCGGACGCGTATTGCCTGCTTGAGCTACTGGACGCCGGAGGCGCGCCGCATTCGGTTCTGACCGGCAAGGACAGGCAGTTCTTTGATAGCCTTCCCGAGCGGTTGACCGTCTATCGTGGGGCTAGCGGGATCGATGCCGATATGGCAGCGCGGGGGCTCTGCTGGACGACGAACCGGCGGATGGCCGAATGGTTCGCTGTCCGGCTGGCAGACCCGGATGCGGGCAAGATGCCCGTCGTCGTGTCGGCCCGCTGCCGTAAGGACGCCGTTCGCTTGGTCAATGCCGCCGAGCGGGAGGTTGTCGTCGCCCCCTGGAGGGTCCGGCAGATCAAGTGTCGTCGAACGTCCATGTTCACGAGACCGGAGTTCGACTGACGGCAACCAACCGGCAGACATGCCAATTGGCACCTCTAGGCCCCGGACCAGCGCCGGGGCTTTTTCGTTGTGGGTAGGGTTGTTGTCAGAGTTTGGTAGATTTCGAAAAATCAATAGAAATCAATCGCTTACTGCAATAACTGGCGGATGGGGTGGGATTCGAACCCACGAGACGGTCTCCCGCCTGCCGGTTTTCAAGACCGGTGCCTTCAACCACTCGGCCACCCATCCTGCTAGCGATTTCAACCGCCTAGCAGACTTCCCCGACCGGCGAAACCCCGTACCAGGTAGTATCGGTCGAGCGAGATCGCTACCACCGGGCTGCAACAGCGCCGGGGACACGATCGACGACGGCCGCCCAGTATGCTTCGCGCTGGCCCGTTGGGGGCCGGCGGGGGTCATCCGTCAGCGAATTGACGGACCGGTCGGAACGGCACGAATGGGCGGTTGGAATCGTGGACCGGTCCGCACCCGCCGGTCCCGGCCTCGGGCGCCCCGCCTCGATATCGATGGCACTCTGCCGCAGTTAGGCCGCATTTTCGGCCGACCAACTCTGAATCGGTCCTCGGCGTCCGGCGGCTCGATGGGGTTCGCCGCGGCCTTGGCAGCGCGGTTTACCGCACTGTAAGGTCATTATGGCAGAGTCGTCGCGGAGGTCGCGGGGGAGGCGGCAACGGCCCTGAAGGGGGGCCGGTGCCGGAGCGGACGGGGTAGAATGACGGGACGGGGATCAATCGGCTCGTGGGCGGCAGTGCCCCTGGACGGGCAGCGGGAGCAGGCTTCCGGCCGCTTCGGGTCGCGATTGTATGCCTGTGCCGCAGTCGGTGTCGCCGCGGCTGCGCTTGCCGGATGCAACGCCACCACCGCCAACAACAAGTACGGTGTCACCGCCAGCCCGCGTGTCGTCGCCTTCGGCGAGCCGGTACCCAGCGGCGGCGGCAGCTACAAAGTGGGGAAGCCCTACCGGATCGCCGGAAAGACCTACGTGCCGCGCGAGGAGCCTGGCTACGATCAGGTCGGCCTTGCGTCGTGGTACGGGGCAGATTTCCACGGCCGCAAGACCGCCAATGGCGAGGTCTTTGATTCCACGTCGCTGTCCGCGGCCCATCCCACGCTTCCGCTGCCGACCTATGCCCGGGTCACCATTCTGGACAACGGCAAGTCCGGCGGGGTTCGGATCACCGACCGGGGGCCGTTCGCGCACAACCGGCTGATAGACCTGTCCAAGCGAACCGCCGAGGTGCTCGAATTCAAGCACATGGGCACCGCAAAGGTGCGCGTCCAGTATGTCGGTGCCGCGCCGCTCGAAGGCAATGACGGGCAGTGGCTGACGACGACGGTCCGGAACGACGGCCAGGCGGTTGCGCCGGTGATGATCGCGGCTGCGCCGCAGGCTCCCTCCCAGGCGCAGGCCCAGGTGGCCGCACTCGATGCCGGCGCCACGGCGTCGCAGGGGATGCCGCCTCCGCCGCCGATGGGATTTGCCCAGCCGCCGCAAGCCGCCTTCGGCGCCGTTCCCGCTTCGGACGTGCCGGTCCCGAAGACCCCGGTCGGCGGCAACGTCACCTATCGGTGGGTCTCGGGTTATGCCTCTCCCGCGACACCGGAGAGCGAAGTCGCCAGGGCCTTCGCGGCTTTCGATGGCCCGCGCGACCTGGTACTGGTGATCTCCTCCGGCCCGGCGACGGCCGAAATCCGTCCGCTGCGCTAGCACCTCCAGCAGCGCCCGCGCCCTCGACGAGCCTGGCGCGGCTTGCTATCACGGTTCCGACACCGAACGGATGCCAACCGTGACATGTCTGCGCACCGGACAGCCCAAACCTATCGTCGCAGCCGCACGTCCCGTGGCGGCAGCCGGATATTCGTCGCGCTTCTTCTGCTGGTGCTTGCCACGTCGTTTCCCCTGCGGGCGCAGCCGCTGGAGACCGCCGCACCCTCGGCCTACATGATTGACGATGCCACCGGCACCATCCTGATCAGCAAGGAGCCGGATGCGGCGCTGGCACCGGCCAGCATGGCCAAGCTGATGACGCTGGAATTGGCGTTCCATGCAATCAAGGAAGGGCGGCTGTCGCTCGACGACGAGTTCTTCATCTCCGAGAACGCCTGGCGGCGCGGTGGCGCGCCGTCGCGTACCTCGACGATGTTCGCCGCGGTGAAATCCAACGTGAGGCTGGAGGATCTGCTGCGCGGCATCATGGTCCAGAACGCCAACGACGCCTGTATCGCCATCGCCGAAGGAATGGCGGGCAGCGAGACCGCCTTCGCAGCGCTGATGAACGAGCGGGCGCGCGAGCTCGGCCTCACCCACAGCGAGTTCGTCAACTCTACCGGCCTGCCGGAGCGCGACGGCGGCCGGCAGACGATGTCGGTGCGTGACCTGGTGACGCTCGCCCGTCACCTGATCAAGGAGTATCCGGACCTGTATCGGCTGTTCTCCGAACCCGAATTCACCTGGAACAAGATTCGCCAGACCAACAAGAATCCGCTGGTCGGGCAGACAATCGGTGTGGACGGGCTGCTGCCGGGCTACGACGAGGCCGACGGCTACGGCATGATCGCCTCGGCAGTCTCCGACGGCCAGCGGATCATCGTCGCCGTCAACGGTCTGAAGAGCAGCAACGAGCGCTACGCCGAAGTGCAAAAGCTCATCGGCTGGGCGACCCGTTCCTTCGAGAAGCTGCCGCTGTTCAAGGCTGGAGAACCGGTCGGTGCGATCGCGGTCTATGGCGGCGATATCGGCAACGTGCCCGTCGCCGGCCACGACTCGATCGAGGTGCTGATTCCGCGAGGCGTGAGGTCGAAGCTCAGGGCACGCATCGTCTATATGGGGCCATTGCGCGCCCCGGTGGCGGAAGGCCAGCGCGTCGGCGAGTTCCAGGTCTTCAACGAGGATCAGCTCATCGGCACGGCACCGGTCTTTGCCACGCGCGACGTGGAGGTCGGTCCGCTCTACAGCCGCGCGCTCGATGCGGCCTTTCAGATGGTGGTCGGCCTGATCCATTCCGGCGTCGACGCCGCCACCAGCCGATAATCCGCATTGCGTATGGAACGGGGCCGCTTCATCACCTTCGAGGGCGGGGAGGGGACCGGAAAGAGCACGCAGATCGGCCGGCTCGTCGAACGGCTGCGAGCCTGCGGGGTTGAGGTCGTGCAGACGCGCGAGCCGGGAGGGACGCCGGGCGCCGAGATCATTCGCCGTGCGGTGATGTCGGGAAAGGTGGCCGACCTCGGTCCGTTCGCGGAGGCGCTGATGATGAACGCCGCGCGGGACGACCACCTCAATGAACTCGTGCGTCCGGCGCTGGCAAAGGGCGAATGGGTCGTCTGCGACCGCTTCGCCGATTCCACGCGTGCCTATCAGGGCGCCCTCGGCGGGGTAGAACCGCAGGTGTTGGCCGCGCTGGAGGACTCGGTGGTGGGCGACACCAGGCCGGATCTGACGCTCATCCTGGATCTGGATCCGGAGATCGGTCTGGCCCGTGCCCGGGCACGCACCCGTGCCGAAGGAGGGAGGAGCGACCGCTTCGAGGACGAGGACCTGGCGACCCACCGCCGGCTTCGTCAGGCCTTCCTGGACATCGCCGCGGCCGAACCGGACCGCTGCGTGGTGATCGACGCGTCGGGCGAAATCGACGAGGTGACCGAGCGCGTGTGGGACGTGGTCAGCCGTCGTTTAGGCATCGAGGCCGCCGGCCGGGCGGAGCAGGGCGCGTGAGCAGCGACTTTCCCGCGACCTTCCGGCTCGCCCCCTCGGACCGTGCCGATTGCCTGCTGGGCCACGCGGCCGCGGAGCGCGCATTGCTCGATGCCTACCGTTCGGGACGCATGCACCATGCCTGGCTGATCGAGGGGCCGGAAGGCATCGGCAAGGCGACGCTCGCCTATCGCCTGGCGCGCTTCGTCCTGGCCGGCCCGGATCCGGCAGCGCCGACCGTTGCCGGCGCGGTCGATCTCTCCGTCGACCCCGGCCATCCGGTCGTCCATCAGATCGCCGCGCGCGCCCATCCCGACCTGCTGGTGCTGGAGCGGCAGCGCGACGAGGAGGGCAAGGCACTGCAGACGGTAATCCCCGTCGAGCAGGTGCGCCGCCTGGTCCGCTTCCTCGGTTCGACGGCTTCGGCGGGCGGCTGGCGCATCGTCATCGTCGATCCGGCGGACGATCTCAATCCGGCCTCCGCCAATGCGCTGCTGAAGTCACTTGAGGAACCTCCAACACGAACGATCTTCCTCCTGGTCTCGCACAGGCCGGGTCGGCTGCTGCCGACCATCCGTTCCCGATGC
>JAEYRQ010000403.1 GCA_023435545.1 Pseudomonadota bacterium
CAGGAGTCCCGGGCCGTGCGTGTGCACCGCGATGATGTGCACGTCGCCGAACTGCTCGCGCAGGTGCTTGTCGTAGAACTCCCAGGCCGCCAGAGACGTCTGCTCGCCACTGGCGGGCATGAACGGCAGCTCGAATGCCTCGGTGCCCGGGAAGCGACCGGGGGTGTAGCCCGGAAGCGTCCAGACGATGTCGGCGCCGCCGTCGCGCGCCTGGTCGTACAGCGCCGGTGGCGCACCGCCGAGCTGCATCGCCGGGTACAGTTCGAACTTGATCCGTCCGTCGGACTCGGCCTCCACCTTCTCCGCCCACGGCTTGATGAAATTCGCCGGAATCGGCGCCTGAGCCGGCAGGAACTGGTGGATCTTCAGGACGACGTCCTCGGCTGCGGCCGGGATCGCGGTCGAGCCCAGCAGGCCGATTGCGGCCGCCAGCGCAAGTGCGGTGTGTCTCATCACAAAACCCTCCCAAGGCAGTGCTTCATATCGGGCTGCCGTTTCGACGCGGCAGTTTATTGTGCTTGTGCAATCGATTATCCGCGATGGCTAGATGCTGCGCAACCGACAGGCCGCCGCACATGGTCGTATGCCGAGCATTTGTTCGCACTGCGGGCAAGGACGGCGTGCCCGGACGTTCACCAGAACGGGGGCCGCGCTTATGATGGCGGTAGCCGGCGCCACGCAAGCAGACAAGCGGAGCTGCCGGCAGGACTCCCGACGACTGCCGGATGTCTCTTAGTGATGTCGATGACTGCCGCGATCCCGCAATTCCATCTTTACGGCGAGAGCGCAGACGATCAGGTCTTCGATTTCGTGCACATCGAGACAATCGCTTGGCGGTCCAGACGCCATGCCTGGAGGATCGCACCGCACAGCCACCGCCATCTCGGACAGGTTCTGTTCATCTCTGCCGGGGGCGGCGAGATGACCTTCGAGGAAACGCGACAACCGTTCACGGCGCCGGCGCTGATCTTCGTGCCGCCGCTGGCGGTGCACGGCTTTCACTTCGAGAGGGGCACGCGCGGCTACGTGCTGTCCTATTCGGAGGACGTCGTGCGCTGCGTGCGCGATGCGGGAGATACCTTGGCCGGCCGGCTCGCCGAGGGCCATCGGCAGGTCATTGTTCCGTTCGGGCCGGAGGACGACCTGTCCCGACTGGCGGACCTTTGCGGTCTGCTCGCCGAGGAGCACGAGCTCGGGCGCGACGGCCACAGGCTCGCAATGCGTGCCTGCATGACGCTGCTGGTGGTCGAAGCCGGTCGGCTGGCCGCGAGCCGCTCGCGCCACCAGGGCGTTACGCTCAGGCGGCGCGACACCATGGTCGACCGGCTGAGGGATCTGGTGGAGGCAGACTTCCGGCGCACCCGGCGCCTGTCCGACTACGCCGACGCGCTCGGCCTGACATCCGACCGACTGAACGACCATTGCAAGCGGGTGGCGGGCGTCACGGCGGGCCATCTCGTCCGCCAGCGGGTGGTGACCGAGGCCAAGCGCCAGCTGATGTTCACCGGCCAGTCGGTCGGCGAGATCGCCTACGACCTCGGCTTCGGCGACCCGACCCACTTCACCCGCTTCTTCCGCCGCTACACCGGCACCACTCCCCAAGCCTTCCGCGAGGGGCGGGGCAGGCAGCAGGGATGACGTGCAGGTTAGGCCCGTTCGACAGACGCCACTATGGCTGCGCGCCATCCATCTCGGCGAACACCTCTTTCGCCAGACGGAATGCCGTGTTTGCGGCAGGCACGCCACAGTAGATGGCCGATTGCAGCAGCGCCTCGACGATCTCGGCGCGGGTTACGCCGCATGCCGACGAGGCGCGCAGGTGGAGCTTGAATTCCTCCTCGTGGCCTAGGGCGAGCAGCATCACGATCGTCAGAAGGCTCCGGGTTCGGCGGTCTAGACCCGGCCGGTCCCAGATCTCGCCCCAGGCGTAGCGGGTAATCAGGTTCTGGAATTCGCGGTCGACCTCGGTCGCACGCGACATCGACCGGTCGACATGTGCATCGCCGAGCACGGCACGCCGGTTGGTCAGGCCACGGTTCAGGCGGTCGGAGTCATTCATTTCAGGCTCTCAGAAAGGTTGAAACAGCGGCGCTGAAGGCTTTCTCTTGCTCAATATTCGACAGGTGGGCGGCATCGAGCAGCGTAAGCTGCGCGGCGGGAATACTCGAGGCCAATTCCTCTGCCATGCTTGCCGGTGTGGCGGGGTCGCGGGTGCCGCCGATCACCAGCGAGGGGATACGGATGGACTTCACCGCCTCGCGCTGGTCCATGTCGCGGATGGCCGCGCAGCAGCCAGCATAGCCCGCCGCCGGCGTATCGAGCAGCATCTGGCGAACAGGGGTGACCTTCTCCGGATGCGCGGCGCGGAACTCAGGCGTAAACCAGCGCTCGATCACCGCCTCGGTCAATGCCGCCATACCCGAGGCTGTCACCGTCTCGATCCGTTGCGTCCAGAGTTCCGGCGGGCCGAGAAGCGTTCCGGTGTTGCAGAGCACCAGGCGCTCGATCCGGTCGGGCGCATTGGCGCCGAGCCACATGCCGACCATCCCACCCATCGACAACCCGCAGAAGCGCGCCTTCCCGATGCCGAGCGCATCGAGCAATGCCAGGGCATCGCGGCCTAGCCGGTCGATATCGTAGGCGCCAGTGGGGGCATCCGACCTGCCGTGACCGCGGCTGTCGTAGCGCAAAATCCTGTACTCCCCGGCCAGTGCATCGGACTGCCCCTCCCACATTTCCAGCCGGGTCCCGAGCGAATTCGAGAACATCAGCCAGGGTTTGCCCGGCGTGCCTGAGACTTCGTAGTAGATCCGCGCCCCATCGGCGTCGATGTGTGGCATCCGTTCCTCCCCGCGTCAGTTCCGCCGCCGCGTCCAGCGTGCGACGGCCTCGTCGATGCTCTCCCCGGCGACGCCGAGATAGTCCTCCGGCTGCAGGACCCGCTCGATGCGATCGGTTCCGAGTGTGGACACGGCGGTATCGTCCTCGAGGGCTGCCTCCCGCAGGCTCCGGTTTCCGGCGACCGCTCGCTTCACCAGGCGCTGGACGAGATGGTGCGCCTCGTGCCGGCCGAGTTGCGGCGCGAGCGCCATCATCAGCGCCTCCGCCATCAGCGCCCCGCCTCCGATCTCGAGGTTGGCGCGCATGCGCGCCGAATCGACCTCGAGGCCCTCGATCACGTCGCGGACATGCGACAGTGCGCCGGCCGTGCCAAGGAACAGGTCGGGCAGCACCGTCCATTCCATGTGCCAGCCCCCCGCGCCGCGCTCGTGCTCCTGCGGCAGGGCGGCAATCAGGTCGGCAGCGAGCCCGTTCGCCCTCAGCGCCGCAGCGCGCACCGCGGGAGCCGCCACGGGGTTTCGCTTCTGGGGCATGGTCGACGACCCGCCCTTGCCGGGAGCGGCTGGCTCGAAAGCCTCGCCGACCTCCGCCTGCATCAGCAGCACGATGTCGCCCGCGACCTTCGCCAACGCCCCCGTGAGCACTGCCAGTTCGCAGCCGAGCCGGGCGACCCTGTCGCGGGATGCGTGCCAGGCGAGCGGCGGCACCGGCAATGCCAGCAGGCGGCCGAGTGCGTCGCGCACGACGCCGGCCGAAGGTCCGAGCGCCGCGAGCGTTCCGGCGGCGCCCCCGAACTGCAGGATGCAGGCCACGTCGACAGCCTCTTGCAGCCGGTCGCGGCAGCGCATCGCCATGTCCAGCCACTGCGCGGCCTTGAATCCGAGCGTGACGGGGAGGGCGGGTTGCAGCAGCGTGCGGCCCGCCATGACGGTGTTGCGATGTGTTGCGGCGAGAGCGGCGAGTGCGTCGCAGAGATGTACGAGGTCCTCATCGAGCAGCGCTGCGGCGCGCCGCCCGACAAGCGAGGCGGCCGTATCAATCACGTCCTGGCTGGTCGCGCCCCAGTGTACCCAGCCGCGGCCAGGCCCCTCGCAATGGGCGGTCAGCGCCTTGACCAGCGGGATGGCCGGATTGCCGGCTATGCGGGTGGCTTGCGCGAGCGCGCCGATGTCGGCGGTGAAGCTCCGGCAGGCCACGGCTATCGCGTCCCCGGATTGCGGGGGGATCAACCCGGCCTCCACCTCCGCGCGGGCGAGCGCTGCCTCGAACGCCAGCATGGCGGCAATGCGTGATGCGTCCGACAGGGCCTCCCGCATTGCAGGGGTAGAAAACAGCGGAGACAGCAATCCGGACTCCACCTGCAATCTCCCCGATCCGCGCGGCCTCCGCCCGCGGGCAGACTATGCGCGCGGAGGCCCCGGAGTCACGCGCCGCTGCAATTCGGCCTCGTCTGGGCTACAGTCTCGCCCCGCCGTGGAGGAGGAGTGGCCCATGTCGATGAAGATGTCCGGCGAATACGAACTGCCCGCTGATCGGCAGACCGTTTGGAACGCGCTCAACGATCCCGATGTCCTTGCGGCCTGCATCCCAGGCTGCGAGAGCTTCGAAAAAGTGAGTGACACGGAGTTTTCCGCCGTCGCCGTCAGCAAGATCGGCCCGGTGAAGGCCCGCTTCAAAGGCGACGTGGCGCTCTCTGATATCGACCCGCCGAACGGATACCGGATTTCAGGGCAGGGGCAGGGCGGAGTCGCGGGATTCGCGAAGGGCGGCGCGGTGGTGAGCCTGCGCGACGGCGAGAACGGCGGCACGGTGCTGGCCTACGAGGTCGACGCTCAGGTGGGGGGCAAGATCGCCCAGATCGGCCAGCGGCTCGTCAACGGGGCGGCCAAGAAGACCGCCGACCAGTTCTTCGAGAATTTCCGCAAGCGCCTGGCCCCCGGCGACGCACCCGATGCGGCTTGACCGCAGGGCATATAGGGTACAAGAATCGGCCGAAACCGAACCGATGTGAGGGGCAGACCGTAGCCGAGCGCGCGAACTTGCGGATTTTCCCCCGATTTCCCGCACCTTCCCGACCGATAACAACAGAGGCCCGGACGCATCAGTCCGGAGGAGGAGAGCAGACATGACGAACGTGACCATCACGGTCAACGGGAAACCCGAATCCCGCGACGTCGACAACCGGACGTTGCTGGTCGAATTCCTCCGCGACACGCTGCGGCTGACCGGCACGCATGTCGGTTGCGATACCAGCCAGTGCGGTGCCTGCGTGGTGCATATCGACGGCAGGGCGGTGAAATCCTGCACGGCGCTCGCCGTCCAGTGCGATGGCAGCCAGGTGACGACGATCGAGGGGCTGGCGAGCGGCGACCAGCTGCATCCCATGCAGGAGGCCTTCCGCGACAATCACGGTCTGCAGTGCGGCTTCTGCACGCCGGGCATGATCATGGCGGCAGTCGATATCGTGAACCGGCACGGCGGCAATCTGGACGAGGCGACGATCCGCCACGAACTCGAGGGCAACCTCTGCCGCTGCACCGGCTACCACAACATCGTCAAGTCGATTGCGGCAGGCGCGGAAGCGATGGCCGCCGGCCGCCGTATGGCCGCCGAATAAGACATCCAATTCAAGTCTCTGGGAGGAGACGCCATGAGTGCGACCGGAATCGGCGCCCGTGTGAAGCGTGTGGAGGACAGGCGCTTCATCACGGGCAAGGGAAACTATACGGATGATGTCAACCGGCCTGGCCAGGCCCATGCTTTTTTCCTGCGGTCACCACACGCGCATGCCTCGATTAAGAGCATCGACGCCACGGCGGCGCTGGAAATGCCGGGTGTGCTGGCGGTGCTGACCGGCGAGGACCTCGCGGCCGACGCGATCGGGCCCCTGCCGTGCGGCTGGATGATTCACTCCAAGGATGGGTCACCGATGAAGACGCCGGGCCATCCCTGCCTGGCGCAGGGAAAGGCCCGCTATGTCGGCGATCCGGTCGCGGTGATCATCGCCGAGACGGCGCGACAGGCGCGCGACGCAGCCGAGGCCGTCATCGTCGACTACGCCGAGCTGCCGTCCGTCGTGGATCTGGCCACGGCACAGTCGTCGAAGACGCTGATCCACGACGACGTGCCGCGCAACTCGGCCTTCGAGTGGGAGATCGGTGACAAGGCGGCGACGGAAGCCGCCTTCAAGTCGGCGCATCACGTCACCAGGATCGAGCTGGTCAACAACCGGCTGGTGCCCAACGCAATGGAGCCGCGGGCGGCGGTCGGCGACTACGACGCCGGCACCGATCATTTCACGCTGTGGACGACGAGCCAGAATCCGCATGTCGCGCGGCTGGTGATGTCGGCCTTCCTGAACGTCGCCCCGGAGCACAAGCTCAGGGTCATCGCGCCGGACGTGGGTGGCGGATTCGGCTCCAAGATCTACGTCTATCCGGAGGAGACGGTCTGCACCTGGGCCTCGAAGAAGGTCGGCCGTCCGGTCAAGTGGACCTGCGACCGCACCGAGGCCTTCCTGTCCGACGCACACGGCCGGGATCACATCACTCAGGCCGAGCTCGCCACCGACGATCGCGGGCGGATCCTCGGCATGCGGGTGAAGACGCTGGCAAATGTCGGCGGCTACATGAACCTGTTCGCCTCCTCGGTGCCGACCTACCTCTACGCGACCCTGTTGTCGGGGCAGTACGACATCCCGGCGATCTATTGCGAGGTCGATACGGTCTACACCAACACCACCCCGGTGGACGCCTATCGCGGCGCCGGGCGCCCTGAGGCGACCTTCGTCGTCGAGCGGCTGATGGAGGTGGCGGCCCGCGAGATCGGGGTCGATCCGGCCACCTTCCGAAAGCGCAATTTTATCCGCAAGTTCCCGCACCAGACGCCGGTCATCATGGCCTACGACATCGGCGACTATCACGCCTCGCTGTCGAAAGCGCTGGAACTCGCGGATTACAAAGGCTTCGGAAGGCGCAAGCGCGAGGCGGCCAGGCGCGGCAAGCTGCGCGGCATCGGCTTCTCGACCTATATCGAGGCCTGTGGCATCGCCCCCTCGCAGGCGGTCGGCTCGCTTGGTGGCGGCGTCGGACTGTGGGAATCCGCGGAGGTCAGGGTCAATCCGGTTGGCACCGTCGAAATCCTGACCGGATCGCACAGCCACGGCCAGGGGCACGAGACGACCTTCGCCCAGCTCGTCGCAGACCGGCTCGGCATCCCCTTCGAGAACGTCTCTATCGTCCACGGTGACACCGATAAGGTGCAGTTCGGCATGGGCACCTACGGCTCGCGCTCCGGCGCCGTCGGTATGTCGGCGATCTCCAAGGCGCTCGACAAGGTGGTGGAGAAGGCCAAGAAGGTGGCCGCCCACTTGCTGGAAGCCTCCGAGGCCGACGTCGAGTTCAAGAATGGCAACTTCGTCGTGTCCGGCACCGACAAGTCGATCGACTGGACGTCGGTCGCGCTCGGCGCCTATGTCGCGCACAAGTTCCCGACATCGGAGATCGAGCCGGGGCTGAAGGAGGGGGCGTTCTACGACCCCATCAACTTCACCTTCCCCGCCGGCTGCCATATCTGCGAGATCGAAGTCGACCCCGACACCGGGGCGAGCGAGATCGTCAACTGGGTGGCGGTCGACGATTTCGGCACGGTCATCAATCCGATGATCGTGGAAGGTCAGGTCCATGGCGGCATCGCGCAGGGCATCGGGCAGGCGTTGCTCGAAGGCACCCGCTATGACGACGCCGGCCAGCTCCTGACCGGCTCGTTCATGGACTACACCATGCCGCGAGCTGACAACCTGCCGAGCTTCAAGGTCGATACGACGGTAACGCCATGTCCGTCGAACCCGCTCGGCATCAAGGGCTGCGGCGAGGCCGGTGCCATTGCGGCCCCGGCAGCGGTGGTCAACGCGCTCACCGACGCGCTCGGCCACGAGGACGTCGTCATGCCCGCCACGCCGCAGGCGATCTGGCGGGCGGCCCAGAAGACAATCCACCGCGCTGCCGCGGAATAAGGAGGCATCCGTATGTACCAGTTCAACTATCATCGGCCGGACACGGTCCGTAAGGCGGCTGCGCTCCTGGCCAAGCATGAGGACGCAAAGTTGCTGGCCGGCGGCCACACGCTGCTACCGACCATGAAGCAGCGCCTCGCCTCGCCGTCCGACATCGTCGACCTTTCGGGAATCGAGAACCTCGCCAAGATCGAGCTGAAGGGCCGTACTCTCCATATCGGCGCCATGGCACGGCATTCCGAGGTGGCGGAGTCGGCGGTCGTTCGCGAGGCCATCCCGGCGCTCGCCAAGCTAGCTGCGGGGATCGGTGATCCGCATGTGCGCCATCGCGGCACGCTCGGCGGGTCGGTCGCAAACAACGATCCGAACGCTGACTACCCGGCGGCCTGCCTCGGACTCGGCGCCACTATCGTCACCAACCAGCGGCGCGTCCTGGCGGACGAGTTCTTTACCGGCATGTTCGAGACCGCGCTGGAGCCGGGCGAGATTATCACCAAGGTGCTGTTCCCGGTGCCGCGCAAGGCGGGCTACGCGAAATTTGCCAATCCGGCCTCGCGCTATGCCCTGGTCGGGGTGTTTGTCTCGAAGCGCGGCGGCGAGGTGCGTGTCGCGGTGACGGGTGCCGGGCCGGGCGTCTTCCGTGTGCCGGAGTTCGAGGCAGCGCTCGCCAAGCGCTTCGCGCCGAAAGCCTTGGATGGACTCACCATTCCCGCCGATGGCCTCAACAGCGACATCCATGGCAGCGCCGAGTACCGCGCCAATCTGGTCGCGGTGATGGCCAAACGCGCTGTGGCCGCGGCTTGAGCCTACGCCGGCGCGGGCCTATTTGATGGGAGCGGCCGGCGTCCACGGGCGCCGGCCGCCGCATTTCGTGAACCTTCCGGCGGTTGCTGTCGGAGGGAATGACGGGCCGCTCGGGCGACCCGCGTGGATCCGGAGCCTTCCTTGGCCAGTACGCCCCGCAATCTACCCGCCTCGATCGAAGAGACCGTCGATCTTCTGGCTTCCGCCAGCTATGTCGCCGACCGTTCGCTGGCGACCGTGCTTTATCTCGCCCTGAAGATGGGGCGGCCGCTGTTTCTCGAAGGGGAGGCGGGGGTCGGCAAGACCGAGATCGCCAAGGTGCTGGCCGCTTCGCTCGGCCGCCGGCTGATCCGGCTGCAGTGCTACGAAGGCCTGGACGTGTCCTCGGCGGTCTACGAGTGGAACTACGCCGCTCAGATGATCGAGATCCGCCTCGCAGAGGCCGAAGGCGTCGCCGACAGGGCCCGACTGGGCGAGGACGTGTTCTCGGAGCGCTTCCTGGTGAAGCGCCCGCTGCTGGAGGCACTGGAGCCCGACACCGCCGGTGCCCCGGTTCTGCTAATCGATGAGCTCGACCGCACCGATGAGGCCTTCGAGGCGTTCCTGCTGGAGGTGCTGTCGGACTTCCAGGTGACGATCCCCGAGATCGGCACGGTCAAGGCCGAGCATCCGCCGATCGTGATCATCACCTCGAACCGCACGCGCGAGATCCACGACGCGCTGAAGCGGCGCTGCCTCTACCACTGGGTCGATTATCCCGACGCCGCGCGCGAACTGTCGATCGTCAAGGCCAAGGTGCCCAGCGCCCCGGGCAAACTATCGAAGCAGATCGTCGCCTTCGTTCAGTCGCTGCGCACCGAGGACCTGTTCAAGTCGCCGGGCGTTGCCGAGACACTGGACTGGGCGACCGCGCTGACCGAACTGGATGCCGTCGAACTCGATGCGGCCACCGTGTCCGACACGCTCGGCGTGCTGCTCAAGTACCAGGACGACATCGCGCGCATGCAGGGCTCCCGGGTCAAGGAGCTGCTCGACCAGGTGCGCGCGGAGCTGCGCGCGAGCGCTTGAGAGGCACTATGTCCGGAGCCACGCGACGCGCGAATGCCGAGGCGGTGGACGGCAGGCTCGCCGACAACATCGTTCATTTCGCGCGCGCGCTGCGCACCGCCGGCATGCGCGTCGGTCCGGGGACCGTCGTCGACGCCATCCGCGCCGTAGAGACGGCCGGCACGCTCGGCCGCGAGGATTTCTACTGGGTGCTCCACGCCGTGCTGGTGAAGCGCCATGAGGACCACGAACTCTTCGACCAGGCCTTCCGGCTCTACTGGCGCAAGCGGGCGCTGCTGGAGCGCCTGATGGCGCAGTTGATGCCCACCGCACCGGGCGATCCCAACAAACCGAAGGACGAGGTCCGCTCCCGCGTTGCCGATGCGCTGCTGAAGAACGAGCAGCGCGAGCCGCAGCGCCCGAAGCCCAAGGTCGAGATCGACGCGAGGCTGACGCTCTCGGCGCAGGAGGTGCTGCAGCGCAAGGACTTCGAGCAGATGACGGCGGCCGAGATAGCCACCGCGCGTCGTCTGATATCCTCGATGATCCTGCCTGCCGACAAGGTCCGCACGCGCCGGCTGGCGCCGTCACCCCGCGGCAGGCGGATCGATCTGCGGCGCTCCTTCCGCGCCAGCGTTCGCGCGGGAGGCATGATCGACCTGAAGACGCTCGCCCCGATCCAGCGTCATCCGCCCTTGGTGGCGATCTGCGACATCTCGGGGTCGATGACCCAGTACAGTCGCATGTTCCTGCACTTCCTCCATGCGCTGACGGAAGTGCGCAAGGTCTCGAGCTTCGTGTTCGGCACGCGGCTGACCAACATTACCCGCCAGCTCAAGTCGAAGGACCCGGACGAGGCGCTGGAGCGCTGCTCGGCGCTCGTCGCCGACTGGGCGGGCGGCACGCGGATCGGCACGTGCCTGCACGAGTTCAACCGCACATGGTCCCGCCGTGTGCTGGGGCAGGGGGCCGTGGTGCTGCTCGTGACCGACGGGCTGGAGCGAGACGGGCGCGACGAGCTCGCATTCGAGTTGGACCGGCTTCACCGGTCGTGCCGACGGCTGATCTGGCTCAATCCACTGCTGCGCTTCGACGGCTTCGAGGCGAAGGCCGGCGGCATCGTCACCATGCTGCCGCATGTCGACGAGTTCCGCCCGATCCACAATCTGGCGGCGATGGCGGATCTGGTGCATGCGCTCGACGCGCGCCGCTCCGCCGTGGGCGACCCGAGGAAGTGGCTGAGGCGGCAGGCAGTCGCCTGAGAGCGACATAGAGGTTGAGACCATGAGTACCGAGACCGATCCCCTGGCAATCGCCGAGACATGGCGTGCAGAAGGACGCGAGGTGGCGCTGGCGACCGTCGTGGAGACCTGGGGATCCGCTCCGCGCCCGGTCGGCAGCCACCTGGTGATCGACGGCGAGGGAAACTTCGAGGGATCGGTCTCCGGCGGCTGTGTCGAGGGCGCGGTGATTTCCGAGGCGATCGACGTGATCGGCGACGGGAAGCCCAGGACGCTGGAGTTCGGCGTCGCCGACGAGACCGCCTGGCGCGTCGGCCTGTCCTGCGGCGGACGGATCAAGGTCTTCGTCGAGAAGATCCAGTGAGGTGTCGCTGATGCCGTCATGGGAGCTGCTCATCGCTTTCGCTGTGGCTACGGCCGTTTTCGCCTACATGCCCGGCCCCGCGATGCTCTACACCGCCGCCCAGACGCTGGCACGCGGGCGCAGGGGCGGGCTCATGGCGGTAATCGGCATCCATGTCGGATGTTACGTCCATGTGCTGGCCGCCGTCTTCGGCCTGGCGGCGCTGATGAAGCTGGTGCCGGAGCTCTACGTCGTCCTCAAGCTCGCCGGCGCACTGTTCCTGATCTGGCTGGGCATCTCGATGTTCCGGGCACCGAGAGAGGCAGGACCCGAAGTGCCGCTGATCCCGACGCGATCGCCCCGGCGCGCCTTCGTCGACAGCATGCTGGTCGAGATTCTCAACCCGAAGACGGCGATCTTCTTCGTGGCCTTCCTGCCGCAGTTCGTCGACCCCTCCGCGGCCATGCCGGTCTGGGCGCAGCTTCTCGTTCTGGGCACACTCGTCAATCTCGTATTCTCATCCGCCGACGTGGTCGTCGTGCTCGTCGCAGCCTTCGCCATTGCCCGGCTGAAGGCGAGCAATGCGGCACAGCGGCTCGTGCGCCGCCTCGGCGGTACGATCCTGATCGGGCTCGGCCTCCGGCTGGCGGCGGACCGGTCATGAGGCGGATGCGATGAATCTCGAGCTTTTGAAACAGTTGAATGCAGAACGCGACGCGCGGCGCGCGGCGATCGTCCTGACCGACACCGCATCCGGAACCCAGCGCCTCGTCCGCGAGGCCGATATCGTCGGCTCCGATAGACCGGATCTCTATCGTGCGCTTATCCGCGCAGGCCGCAGCCGCTCACTGAGCGAAGAAGAGGGCGGCGGCTTCGCCACCGTCATGGTCCCGCCGCCCAAGCTGGTTGCGGTCGGCGCCGTGCATATC
>JAEYRQ010000423.1 GCA_023435545.1 Pseudomonadota bacterium
CCCTGGACCGAGGCGCACGGCACGACCTTCGTCTGGAAGAACGGCCTCAGCTTCGAGCCGCTCGTCATCGCCCAGCGTCGCCGGCCGCAGTGGGACCTCATCCACCAGAACCAGAACACCGCGAGCCAGCTCGGCGCGCTCGATGCGATCATCGAATGGAAGGAGGAGGACCTTCCCAATCTGAAGAACATCCACCCCTCGTTCCGCTATCCGCATCTGGCGGGCAAGGTGCACACGCCCTACGGGCTGGTGGTCAACACCTCGAAGATCACCAAGCCGGTGACCAAGTGGGCGGACATGTGGGACCCGGAGTTCAAGGGCAAGGTCGGATTCCCGGACTGGGGCTGGATGGGCCAGGAAGTGTTCCACGCAATCAACCAGATAAATGGCGGCACCCCCGATAACGTCGATCCCGGCATCGAGAAGATGACGGCGCTGTACGCGGACGGGGGTGCGATCACCCTCGACAATGTCGAGCACACCAAGCAGATGCTGGTCGCGGAGGAGGTGTGGATCGCTCCCTATTTTAGCGCCCGCGCCGAGCAGGCGAAGGAGGCCGGCGCGCCGGTCGAGTTCGTCGTGCCGGAGGAGGGAGGACTGAGCTTCATCTTCAACACCTCCATCATCTCGGGCCGTCCCGACGAGAGCCGGGAGACCGCGCTCGCCTTCGTCGACACGACGCTGGATGCCGAGAAGCAGATCGAGTTCTCGCGCCTCACCGGCTATCCGCCGACAAACATCGAGGCGATGAAGAACCTGCCGCCGGACCTGAAGAAGCTGGAACTCTCGGATGCCGACGTGGAGGCATTCGGCCGGCTGCAGCGCGACTTCGACTACATGGCCATGTTTGCCTTCCGCGATCAGATCCGCGACCGCTGGAACAAGGAGGTGCTGGGTTCCTGACCCGGCCGCCTCGAACGGGAACGCAAGGGCATGGCGGATGCTGTCCTCGTACTCGAGGGCGTGGGCAAGAGCTTCGGCTCGACCCGCGCCCTCGGGCCGGTCGACTTCTCGGTCGAGAAGGGCGAACTGTTTACCCTTCTCGGCCCCTCCGGCTGCGGCAAGACCACGACGCTGCACATCATCGCCGGCCTGGTAGAGCCCAGCGAGGGACGGCTGGTCATGGAGGGGCGCGACATCACCGCGCTCGAGCCGCCGCAGCGCGACATGGGGCTCGTCTTTCAGAACTACGCGCTGTTTCCGCACAAGACGGTGTTCGACAACGTCGCCTTCGGCCTGAGGATGCGCAAGGTG
Source organism: Pseudomonadota bacterium (assembly GCA_023435545.1). Taxonomy (GTDB): domain Bacteria; phylum Pseudomonadota; class Alphaproteobacteria; order Rhizobiales; family Tepidamorphaceae; genus Tepidamorphus. The sequence continues at coordinate 1,255 of JAEYRQ010000423.1, forward strand.
CCGCGCGAGGAGATCCGGCAGAGGGTCGCCCGTGTCCTTGACGTCGTCGGCCTGCCTGGCGTCGAGGGCCGCTACCCGCATCAGCTTTCCGGCGGCCAGCGCCAGCGCGTCGCGGTTGCCCGCGCGGTGGTGATCGAGCCGAGGATGCTGCTGCTCGACGAGCCGCTGTCCAACCTCGACGCCGTCTTGCGCAAGCGGATGCGGGTTGAGTTGCGTGAGATCCAGCAGCGGCTCGACATCACCACGATCTTCGTCACCCACGACCAGGACGAAGCCTTCGAGATGTCCGACCGGGTCATCCTGCTCAACCGGGGGCAGATCGAGCAGATCGGATCGCCGGAAGACCTCTACGACCGGCCGGCGAGCCGCTTCGCCGCCGAGTTCATCGGCGAGACCAATCTGATCGAGGGCAGGGTGGCGCAGGCCAACGGTGCCTCGGTGCTGGTCGAGGTGGCCGGCGGCGTCCGCGTCCCGGCGCCCAAGACGGCCACCGGCCCGGCGGCGGGTGAGGACGCCTACCTGATGGTGCGCCCCGAACGCATCGAGGTGAGCGCCGAGAAGCCGGCGGACGGCGCGATCGAGGCCACTATCGTCAAGCGGGTGTTCTCCGGCGACATGATCGCGCTGACGCTGGCGACCGCGGCCGGCATGGAGATGGTGACGCGCAAGCCCAGCATCGCGCGCTACCGCGACCTTGCGCCCGGTACGCGCGTCTGGGTCGCGCTCGAGGACTGCCGGGTGCTTCCGCGAGGCGATCGCGCCTCCGACGCGCAGGGGCGGGCGCCATGACGAGGGGCGAGCGCGTCTTCCCAACGCTGATGCTGGCGCCGATCAGCATCCTCTACCTCTTGTTCCTGCTCGCGCCGATCTCGTTCTTCCTGGCGATGAGCATGTTCCGCTACGACGCCTTCGATCTCTACGTGCCGACGCTGACCGGCGAGAACTTCGAGCGGCTCGTCGCCGACACCTACTATCGCAACATCATTCTGAGGACGCTGAAGATCGCCTTCCTGACCGCGGTCTTCAGCCTGCTGCTCGGCTATCCGCTGGCCTATTTCCTCGCCCGCACGAAGTCCGCCTGGCGCGGCGTGCTGATGTTCCTGGTCATAGCGCCGCTGATGAGCGGCGTGATCGTGCGCACCTACGGCTGGATCGTGCTTCTCGGCGGCGACGGGGCGATCAACCGCGCGCTCCTGTGGACCGGGCTGATCTCAGAACCGCTGCGCATCCTCAATACCGAGGCGGCGGTACTGATCGCGCTCGTCCACATCCTGATGCCCTACATGGTGTTCCCGCTGTTCTCCTCGCTGGCCAGCCAGGACCCGGATGTCGAACGCGCGGCGGGCACGCTGGGGGCAGGGCGCATCCGCACCTTCGTCGAGGTGACGCTGCCGCTCAGCCGGGCCGGCATCGTCATGGGGTCGGCGCTGGTGTTCACGCTGGCCGCCGGCGCCGTCGTCACGCCCGCGCTGCTCGGCGGCAAGGACGTGCAGATGCTCGGCCAGCAGATCTACGACCTGGTGCTGTCGACGCTGAACTGGCCGCTTGCGTCCGCCGTCGCCTCGGTGCTGGTCGCCTGCCAATTCATGATCATCATCCTGTATTTCCGGGCGGGCAAGCGGAAGGCGGCGCAGGCATGAGCACGGCGACCGCGCACGCGCCGACTGTCGCGCCGGCGCCCCACCGGTGGCGCGGCTACCTGCGCCGGCTCGGTATCGGGATCGTCATCACCGCGATCTATGCGTTCCTGCTGGTGCCGATCCTGATCATCGTCTTCTCCTCGTTCAATCCGACGACGGCCAACACCTTCCCGCCGCAGGGCTTCTCGCTGCGCTGGTACCAGGCATTCCTCGACAGCCGCGGCTTCGTCTCGGCCTTCAGGTTCTCGGTTGTGCTGGGGCTGATCGCCGCCGTACTGGCGACCGTGATCGGCTTCCTCACCGCCTATGGAATCGTCCGGTTCATGAAGCGGGGCCGGGAGCTGGGCCAGTCGCTGGCGATGCTGCCGGTGATGATCCCGCACATCCTGATCTCGATCTCGCTCTTGCTGCTGCTGACCATCATTCCGTTCCCGGAACTGGGCGGGCTGATCGTCGGGCACACGATGATCTGCCTGCCGTTCACGGTGGCGGGCATCATCGCCAGCCTGGAGGGAGTCGACGAGCAGCTCGAACTCGCCGCGCTGACGCTCGGCGCCTCGCGGGCGCGGGTGCTGTGGGAGGTGGTGATCCCGCTCACCGCTCCTGGCATCCTGTCGGCGCTGATCTTCGCCTTCATCGTTTCCTTCGGCGATGTCTACATCGCCCTGTTCCTGTCGGGGCCGGGGATGACGACACTGCCGATCGAGATCTTCTCCTACATGCAGTGGGAGAGCACCCCCGTCGTCGCCGCCATCACCACCGTCCAGATCCTGCTGATCGTGCTGCTCGGTCTCGTCATCGAGCGGTTGGTAGGACTTCGTCAGGTGATGCGCGTCTAGTGACGGCCGGACAACATCAACTGGGCGAGGGAGCAACGCGCCGATGAAGGAAATACGCGTGGGAACCGCCGTCTCGACCGCCCCGGGGCGGACGGACGGGACGCTGAACATCGGCGCGCTGCCGGACGGGTCGCCGGTCGACATCCCGGTCACGATTATCCGCGGGCAGAACGACGGCCCGGTGCTGTGGCTTCACGGCTGCGTGCACGGCGACGAGTATTGCGGGACCTACATCATCCACGGCCTCGTCCGCTCGCTCAGGCCGGAAATGGTCAGCGGCACGGTCGTCGCCCTTCCGGCGCTGAACCTCACCGCGTTCCGCAAGAACCAGCGGATGAGCCCGTTCGAGGGCTTCGGCGGCGGCGACCTAAACCGCTGTTTTCCCGGCAGGGTCGACGGCTCGGTCACCGAGCAGATGGGCTATTCGATCTACCATCCGCTGAAGCAGCACGCGGACTATCTCATCGACTTCCATACCGCCTTCACGCCCGACACGCGCTGGGCGCTGTTTACCGCCTATGGCGGCGAAGTGACCGAGAAGGCGGAGCGGATGGCGCGCGCCTTCGGCTACCGTGACACGCTGCCGGCGCCAGCCGACCTGCTGGTCGGCTCGGCGATGAACAACGCCGGGCGCGACGGCATCCCGACGCTGATCGTTGAGGCCGGCGGCATGGGACCGAACTTCTCGCATGCGACCGTCGCCGATGCGGTGGAGCGGCTGCACAACGTCATGCGCGCGCTGGAGATGCTGGGCGGCAAGCTGGTCGACCACGGGCCGATGACGTTCTTCTCCAACTTTGCCTGGGTCTGCGCCACCAAGGCGGGTCTCTACCAGCGGCTGGTGACGTGCGGCGAGGAGATTGCCGCCGGCCAGACCATCGGGCGCTACTTCGACGTGTTCGGCGAGCCCGCCGGCGAGGCGAAGGCGCCGAAGGCCGGCGTCGTGCTCGCCACCCATCCCGGTCCGGTGATGGCGCGCGGCGAAACCCTCATCCATATCGGCCTCGATCCGCGCCCGGCGTGATCGGCAGCATGTCGGGAACAGGATCCATGAACGACATCGAAATCGGAAGTGCACGCACCAGCGGCCCCGGCAGGGCGACCGGCTACCTGAGGCTCGCGGACTATCCCGACGGCACGCCGATGGCGACGCCGGTGATCATCATAACCGGGGCGAGGCCCGGCAAGACGATGTGGATGCACGGCTGCGTCCACGGCAACGAGTATTGCGGCACCTTCACCATCCACGAGGTGCTGCGCGGCCTCGATCCCGAAAGCCTGTCGGGCCGCATCGTTGCCTTCCCGGCGCTGAACGTCACGGCCTTCCACAAGAACCAGCGGATGAGCCCGTTCGAGGGCTATGGCGGCGGCGACATGAACCGCTGCTTTCCGGGCGTCGACGGCGGGGCGCTGACCCAGCAGATGGCCTTCCACGTCTACAAGCACCTCAAGCAGCACGCCGACTTCCTGATCGACTTTCACACGGCGATGACGCCCGATGTCAGCTGGGCGCTCTATGCTGACTACGAGGGCGAGGTCGGCGAGACCGGCCGCGAGATCGCGCGCGCCTTCGGCTACCGCGACACGCTCGGCACGCCGCCAGGGATGCTTGCCGGATCGGCGCTGATGACAGCGGGTGCCGATGGCATCCCGGCGTTCATCATCGAGGCGGGCGGCAAGGCTCAGGGCTTCACCATGGAAACTGTCCGCGACGCGGCGGAGCGGCTGCGCAACGTCATGCGGGCGATGGGGATGCTGGAGGGTGCGGTCACCGACTACGGTCCGATCGCCGATTTCGCCGAGTTTGCCTGGGTACACGCGCCTCGGGGCGGACTGTTCAGGCCGGTGGTCAAATGCGGCGACCGGCTGGAGTCGGGCGCGACGCTCGGCCATTTCTACGACCTCCACGGCAATTCCGACGGCCAGGCCGAGAGTCCCTACGAAGGCACGGTGCTGGCCATCCATCCTGGTCCGATCATGACCAACGGTGAAACACTGGTGCATATC
>JAEYRQ010000123.1 GCA_023435545.1 Pseudomonadota bacterium
CTAGACCACGAAGCTGAAGAATTTCTCAATCGGCGACAGTAGCTTAAGAATCGCTCGGCCGCGGAGATTCACTCCGCCGGAATTGCCATCAGCGGCAACTCGGCTTGGGCTACCGGGGCAAAGCTGCGGCGATGAAGCGGCGTCGGCCCGTGAACGCGCAATGCCTGCAGGTGCTCCGGCGTCGAGTATCCGACGGTGGTGTGCCAGCCGTAGTGAGGATGCGCCTTCGCATGCTCGCGCATGATGCGGTCACGATGTTCCTTGGCGACGATCGAGGCGGCTGAAATGCACGGCACCAATGCGTCTCCGCCCACTATCGGTTTCGCCTGCCAGCGCCATTCCGGACGTCGCCCCGCGGGCGTGAGATTGCCGTCAACCAGCACCTGATGCGGGTCGCAGCCGATGACTTCGCAGAGCCGCGCGACTGCCTGAGCCATCGCCCACATCGTGGCATGGAAGATGTTCAGCGTGTCGATGTGCTCCACCTCGACCACGCCTATACCGAACGCGCAACGGCGGCGGATGCGCTCGTCGAGCAGAGCGCGCTTCTCCGCGGTCAGCTTTTTCGAATCGTCGAGCCCTGCAGGTCGCGGCTTGCACAGTGCCACGGCCGCCGCCACAACGGGCCCCGCGAGCGGCCCGCGCCCGGCCTCGTCGACTCCGACGATGAGTTCGCCGGCAGCAAAGCAGGCTGCGAAATCGTGTGAGGGAGTTCCGGAAAGCATGCGCAAGATCGAACAGGTGATGATCGCTCTATCTCCCGCCGCGCTGCTCATCGCAAGCTGCAGCCAGGCGCAGACTGGGGATAGCGCGCCGGCGACGACGAGCGCGCAGCCTTTCGCGATCGAGGAAAAGGGCACGTTCGACAGCCCCTGGGCGCTCGCATTCGCCCCTGGCACTCAGGTCCTCTTCATCACCGAGAAGCCGGGGACGATGAAGTTCGTCGACATGGCGAGTGGACGGCTTGGGACGGTCACCGGTGTCCCCGAGGTGGCGGTGGGCGGCCAAGGCGGGTTTGGCGATGTCGCCTTCCTGGAGAGCGAGGCTTCGCCGACGCTGGAGCGGCGCACGATCTACCTCTCCTGGGCTGAAGCTGCCGAAGGCAATGCGCGGAACGCTGCGCTCGGGCGCGGCACGCTGGTTTGCGAAGAAGCCGACGCCTGCCGCATCGACGGGCTTCAGGTGATCTGGCGCCAGTCGCCGGAAGTCGCCAGCCCCGGCCACTTTTCGCACCGGATCGAGTTCTCCCCCGATGGCCGCTACCTTTTCCTCGGCTCGGGTGAGCGGATGCAGGGTGAGCCTGCCCAAGGTCTCGACAACAATCTCGGCAAGGTCCTGCGCCTGAACCTCGACGGGACGCCGGCCGACGGCAATCCGTTCGCCGAGCGCGGCGGAGTCGCGCGAGAGATCTGGAGCTATGGCCACCGCAACATCGCCGGCCTGCAGTTCGACCTCGACGGGCAATTGTGGGATCTCGAGCACGGCCCCCGCGGCGGCGACGAGATCAACAAGGTCGAGCCCGGCGCCAACTACGGCTGGCCCGTCCGCTCGAACGGCGACGACTACAGCGGCACTCCGATCCCGGACCACACGGAAGACGACGGCTTTACCAAACCGGCGATCTCGTGGAACCCGGTCATCGCACCGGGCGACTTCATCTTCTATTCCGGCGAGTTGTGGCCCGATTGGCGCGGTCAGGCGCTCGCCACGGGGCTCGGGACAATGTCGATCGTGCGGGTTTCGCTCGACGGCGACAAAGGCGCCGAAGAAGGGCGCTACAAGTTCGAGCGGCGGCTGCGCGACATCGTCGAGGGACCCGACGGCGCGATCTACGTGATCGAGGACGGTGCGAACGGACGGCTGCTGCGCCTGACCCCGGCGCAATAGCGCCATCGATTCCGTTTGCATCGGAGGTGCGCCGAACCTATCGGCGCGCCGCCGATGACCGACCTCGTTCCTTCAACGCTGATTCCGCTCGACCAGGCAGACGCCGTCGAGGTCGACCGCCTGCTCGACCTCGCCTTCGGTCCGGGGCGCGAACGGCGCACGGCCTACAAAATCCGCGCGGGGACCGAGTGTCTGCCGCCGCTGTGCTTCGCAGCTCATGACGAAGAAGGCCGCTTGGTCGGCACGATTCAGGCCTATCCCGTTGCACTCACCGATCCGGCGGGACGCGCACATCCGCTCATCATGGTGGGCCCGGTAGCGATCCATCCGGACCGGCAGGGGCAGGGGTTCGGCCGGGCACTGATGGCAGCGCAGGCGGCCGCGATCGATCCTGCCGCTCCCCTGCCGCAAGTGCTGATCGGCGATGCGCCGTATTACGGCCGGTTCGGCTTCGTCGAGGCGCCGCGTGGTTTGACGTGTCCCGGCCCCTGGGATCCTGAGCGGCTGCTCATCCGTGGCGCCAATCCCGCAGTTCTCCCGCAGGAGGGCTTGTTGGGCCCCTGGCTCGACTGACAACGACAAGGCGCGCCGCCCACGCGGCGGATGGTTCGCGGCATCCTTCCGTAACCGGGCGCGAGCCTTCTATGAAGCTCGGGACCCTCAGCGAAGGACCTCCCATGCCTCGTTTTCGCCTCGCCGCATTAGGAC
>JAEYRQ010000618.1 GCA_023435545.1 Pseudomonadota bacterium
CGCGTGGACCGACGAGGAACTGGAACTGTTCGAGCAGCGGTGGCCGTCCGGGACCATGGAGCGCCGCGCCTATACGCTGGCCCGCTACACCGGTCAACGACGGGGCGACCTCGTGGCCATGACTCAGGCCGACCGTAAGAACGGCATCATCAAGGTTCAGCAGGAGAAGACCGGCGAACCGGTCGAGATCCTGGAGCACAGCAAGCTCGCCGCCGAATTGGTGGACATCGAGCACTTCAGCCTGCTGACGACCTCGAAGGGGAAGTCGTTCGATCCGGTCTACTTCGGCTCGTGGTTCGCCGACGCCATCGAGAAGGCGGGGCTGCCCGACGACTGCGTCCTGCACGGTCTCCGGAAGACCTTCGCCCGCATCGCCGCCGACGTCGGCTGCTCCGAGGAGGAGATCAAGGCGATCACCGGGCACAAGACCAGCGCGATGGTCTCGCACTACACCAAGACGGCCGACAAGCGGCGCCGCGCTACGGCGGTGATCCACAAGCTGGAGAACGGGAATTGAACGCGAAGTGCCAAACGCCTATCGGGCGGAATGCCAAACGGAGCGAAAAACCTTGGCGCCCCCTAGGGGAGTCGAACCCCTCTTACCAGATTGAAAATCTGGCGTCCTACCCCATACACGAAGGGGGCGGCGCGGGGAGGGGTATAATCGGCTTCGGGTCGGCCCGCAACAGGCGCGGACCGACGGCCGCCGTGGCGTCGGGCAAACAGGCGCAGGCTTGGTGGTGCGTCCGTTCGCCGATCTCCCATAGTTACCACTTGCCGGTGTTCGGCATCGAGGCCCACGGCTCCGCGGCTGACAGTGCCTCGCCCTTCTGCAGGAGCTCGATCGAGACGTTATCGGGCGAGCGGATGAATGCCATGCGTCCGTCGCGCGGCGGCCGGTTGATGGTGACGCCAGCATCCATCAGCGACTGGCAGGTGGCGTAGATGTCGTCCACCTCATAGGCGAGATGGCCGAAGTTGCGGCCCTCGCCATAGGCTTCCGGATCCCAGTTGTAGGTGAGTTCCAGGAGCGGCGCCTTGCTGGCCTCGGCCGCGGATTCGTCCTCCGGCGCGGCGAGGAAGATCAGCGTGAAGCGCCCCTGTTCGCTCGACATGCGGCGCACCTCGCGCATGCCCAGCTTGTTGCAATAGAAGTCGAGCGACTTGTCGACGTCGCTCACCCGCACCATCGTATGCAGATATCGCAAGGATCGGTCTCCTCCGCATCGGGGGCGACGGCCGCCCGCTCTGCGGGAAAGTTAGTCGTTTCGGCCGAAATGGCCAGTGCGAAGCGATGAGGGCGAAGCGAGCAGCCGATGGGCTTGATGCAGGATCTGGATCCACCCTCCCGGGACCTCATGCGGATGGTGCGCGAGGCACGCCGCGTCGTCGCCTTCACCGGTGCTGGCATTTCGACCGAATCCGGCATTCCCGATTTCCGCAGCCCCGGCGGGCTTTGGACGCAGAACCGTCCGATCGAGTTCTCCGCCTATCTGGCCTCACCGCAGATGCGCGCGGAGGCGTGGCGGCGCAAGTTCGCCATGGAGCCGGCGTTCCGCCAGGCGCGTCCGGGCCGCGGTCATCGCGCTATCGCGCACCTGATCGCGATCGGGAAGGCGGCGTGCGTGATCACCCAGAATATCGACAACCTGCACCAGATGTCCGGCATCCCGGCCGAGCGGGTGATCGAACTGCACGGCAACGGCACCTTCGCGCTCTGCCTGGATTGCGGGCTCAGGCACGAGATCGACGAGATCCGCATGTTCTTCGAGAAAACCGGCGCCGCGCCCGACTGCAAGGACTGCGGCGGAATAGTGAAGACCGCAACTGTATCTTTCGGCCAGCAGATGCCTGAGGAGGCGATGCGGAGGGCGCAGGCGGAAGCCGAATCCTGCGACCTGTTCATCGCCGTCGGATCCTCGCTCGTCGTCTATCCGGCCGCTGCCTTTCCGCTGATCGCGCGGCGCGGCGGTGCGAGGCTCGTCATCGTCAACCGCGAGCCGACGGACCTCGACGAATATGCCGATCTGGTCGTCAACGCGGACATCGGCGATACGCTGGACCCGCTGTCGGGACTCAATGGATGAGCCGTTTTTCCGGCATTCCCCCTTTCGTACCGCCGGTGCAATGCTATCCTTACGGCGAATCGGGGGTGGCGCGGGTCGGCTGGGAGATCGCGCTCGGGCGTTGGAGTTGCACATGGGGGCCAAGCTCGCGCCGAATGTCGGCGTAGATGTCGAAACGATCGAGGACGGATCGGTCGACGTCATCGAGATTGCCGGTACGATCAAGTGGTTCGACGCCGGCAAGGGATACGGGTTCATCATCCCCAACAACGGCATGCCTGACGTGCTGCTGCACGTTACCTGTCTGCGCCGGGACGGATACCAGACGGCCTACGAGGGCGCGCGCATCGTCTGCGAGGCGCTGGACCGTCCGCGGGGGCTACAGGCGTTCCGGATCCTGTCGATGGATGAGAGCACGGCCCTGCACCCGTCGCAGATGGAACCGCGCACCCATGTCTCCGTCACGCCGCAGGGCGACTTCGAATGGGCCCAGGTGAAGTGGTTCAACCGGGTGCGCGGCTACGGCTTCCTGACACGCGGGGAGGGCACCGAGGACATTTTCGTGCACATGGAGACGTTGCGGCGCTACGGTTTTGCCGAGCTGCGGCCGGGCCAGGTGCTCTGGGTGCGCTTTGGGCCGGGGCCGAAGGGGCTGATGGCTGCCGAGATCCGTCCGGAGGACGGTGGCGGCTTCTCGTCGCATTGATGCGCGGCGCGGCCGGCCCTCTGGCGAAGTTCGGATCTGCCGCCCGGCCGGCGGCTCATATGCTGGCTGCCCGCCTGCTGGCGCTCTTCATCGCCGCCGCGGCTTTCGCGGCCAATCCGGCATCGGCCCAGCGCGCCGACCAGGCGGTCGACGGTGGCATCGCCGTCGTGGAAACGTCATCCGGCTCCCACAGCTTCACGGTCGAGCTGGCCGAGAGCCAGGCGCAGCGCGCCCGCGGCCTGATGCACCGGCGCGAGATGGCACCGGACCATGGCATGCTGTTCGACTTCGGCGCCGACGACGAAGTCACCATGTGGATGCAGAACACCTACATCTCGCTCGACATGGTGTTCCTCACGAAGGATGGCAGTGTGCATCGGATCGAGCGGAACACGACGCCGCTCTCGACGAAAACCATATCCTCCAAGGGGCCGGTGCGCTCGGTGCTCGAGCTCAATGCGGGCACGGCCGACAGGATCGGCCTGAAACGCGGCGACACCGTCCGCCACACGATGTT
>JAEYRQ010000027.1 GCA_023435545.1 Pseudomonadota bacterium
CGCCATGAAGGCGGTGTCGGCGTTCGGTGCGGCCCCCACCGCCGAGACCTGGACGACACGGGCGATGCCGGCGTCCTCGCAGGCGGTCCACAGCGCCAGCATGGCGTCGCGCTGCACCGCCGCGACATCGTCGCGCGGGGTATCCTGCAGTGCGCCCGCGCAGTTCACCACCGCCTCGAACCCGGCGAGAAGCGGCGTCCAGTCGTCCGGGGTCAGCAGGCGGGCGATGTCCGCCTCCAGCCACTCCGCCTCCGGGCAGCGGCGCCTGGCGTCGGCCACCGAGCGGCCGAGCGCCGCGACCTCGCAGCCGGCATCGAGGAGTGCGCGGACCACCGCCTCGCCGATCAGCCCGTATCCGCCGAGGACGAGCACGTTCATGAGACGGGCATGGCCCCTGGCTCCGGTTGCCGAATCGCGCCGCGCGGTCCGCAGGGGAAGCTAGCGCAGGTGCGCGGCAGGCGGAATCCCGGGTCCGTTCAGCTGGCGCCGCCAGGTCTCCAGTCCGGGGGCGCGAGCTCGAACCCGGCGAACTCGAAGCCCGGCGCGACCGTGCAGCCGATCAGCGTCCACGCGCCGAGGCTCCTGGCCGACTGCCAGGCATGCGGCGGCACCACCGCCTGGGGCCGTTCGCCGGCAACCACATCGGGGCCGAGCCGTACGGCCTCGCTCTCCGCGCCGTCCGTGGAAATCGAAAGCTCCAGAGGGGCGCCGGCGTAGAAGTGCCAGACCTCGGCGGCGTCGACGCGGTGCCAGTGGGAGACCTCGCCGGCGGCGAGCAGGTAGTAGATCGCGGTCGAATGGGCGCGTCCCGCCGCGCCCGGCCCGTCGCGCCAGGTCTCGCGAAAATGTCCACCCTCCGGATGCGGCCCGAGCCCGAGATGACGTATGATCTCTGCCGCCGTCCGTTCCATCAGAAGCGGTCCTTGCGGCGGCGGATCTCGGCGAAGACGTCGGCCGGATCGGCGTTCGGCAGCCCGACCGCGAACTTCACCGCATCGACATCGGCGCGCAGGAACGGGTTGGTGTCGCGTTCCGCCCCGATGGTGGTGGGCAGCGTCGGCTCGCCCTCGGCGCGCTTCTCCTCGATCTCCACCATGCGCGCCTTCAGTACCGTGTTATCGGGCTCGATGGTCACGGCAAACCGGCCGTTGGACAGCGTGTATTCGTGGCCGCAATAGACGTAGGTCTCCGGCGGAAGTCCCCGCAGCGTCGCCAGCGACCGCCACATCTCCTCCATCGAGCCCTCGAACACGCGCCCGCAGCCGAGCGCGAACAGGGTGTCGCCGGCAAACAGGACGGCCGGGCCGGGGAACCACCAGGCGATGTGACCCTTGGTATGGCCGGGCGTGTCGAAGATCCGCGCCTCGTAGCGCCCGAACGTGTAGGTGTCGCCGCCGCCGACGGTCTCGTCGATCCCGGGCACCTTCGCCGCCTCGGCGCGCGGTCCCACCACCCGGCAGCCATACTTCGCCTTCAGCGCGGGAATACCCTGGGTGTGATCGGAATGATGGTGCGTGACCAGGATGTGGGTCAGCGTCCAGCCGTTCTCCGCAAGTGCCGCCTCGATGGCCTCTGCGTCCGGCGCGTCGATCGAGGCGGTGACCCCCGAGGCGCCGTCGTGGATCAGGACCCCATAGTTGTCGCTGAGACAGGGGAACATGCGGATGTCGAATCCGTGCATGGAAGGCCTCCGCTGATGGAAATGCGCGCCGGCCGATGCCGGCGACTGCCGCCGCGCTACCTAACATCCCTTGTGAAGTCGGGCCAACCCCGGCAGGTTTCATCCCATGTACAGCGATGTCGCCGATCTGAGGGATTTCTACGCCAGCGGGCTTGGCCAGGTCGCCCGGCGCCTGCTGGTGCACAGGCTGCGGCGCCTGTGGCCCGATCTCGCAGGAATGACCGTGGCCGGGCTCGGCTATGCCGGACCGTGCCTCGGCGTCTTCCGGGACGAGTGCGAGCGTGTCATCGCCTTCATGCCAGCTGAGCAGGGGGTCGTGCACTGGCCGGCCGAAGGCCCCTTCGCGTCGAGCCTGGTGGACGAGATCGAACTGCCGATGGGCGATGGCACGATCGACCGGTTGCTGATCGTCCATTGCCTCGAGTCGACCGAGAATCCCCGGGGACTGATGCGCGAGGCCTGGCGGGTGGTGGCGCCGGGCGGCCGCCTTGTCGTCGTGGTGCCGAACCGGCGGGGATTGTGGGCCAGGTTCGAGCATACGCCCTTTGGACACGGGCGCCCCTACAGCCGCTCTCAGCTCGCCCGGTTGATGCGTGGTGCCGCGTTCACGCCGACCGCCTGGGAGGAGGCGCTGTGGGTGCCACCCTTCCGCGGCCGATTCCTAATCCGCTCCGCCGCGGCGTGGGAACGGGCGGGAACCTTCATCCGGGCCATGCCGCCGGGCGTCCTGCTGGCCGAGGCCACGAAGCAGGTGCACGCCCCGATCCCGGCCCAGCCGGCGCGGGCGCGGCGCCGGTTGGTGCCGGCACTTGCCGGCGAACCGGTCCCGGCGCGGCGCATTGCGCATCGCGACGGCCTGTGATCACCTCGCCCGACCCCGGCATCGGCGGGACGATCCTCATATCGTTCCTGCGCCACGTCCGCATGCCTGCGGCCCGTAGTTCCGGACATAGGCCGACATCATGATCCGATCCTATACCGCGCTGGTCCGCTCGGAGCCCCGCATCCTCCTGTTCGGAGGGCTGTGCTCGTTTCTGTCCAGCCCGGGACAGACCTACTTCATCGCGCTTTTCGTCGGCTCGATCGGTCTTGCCCTCGGCCTTGGCTCGGCGCAGCTCGGCGCGATCTATCTGGCCGCCACAATGACATCCGCGATGCTGCTGCCGAGCGTCGGGCACCTGATCGACCGGATCGACCTGCGAATCTATCTTCTCTGCGTTGTGTCGGGACTTTCCCTCGCCTGCGCCGTGGTCGCCGCGGCCACGGGACCGGTCGTCCTGTTCACCAGCCTCGTGATGCTCAGGCTGTTCGGGCAGGGGTTGATGACCCATGTCGAGGTAACCTCGATCGCCCGCCATTTCTCGGCGCGGCGCGGGCGCGCCGTGTCGCTGACGGCGCTCGGCCTGCCGCTGGCCACCGCGATCCTTCCCACGGTCGCGGTGGCGCTGATCGCCGGAGTTGGCTGGCGGATCGGATATCTTTCGGTCGGAGCC
>JAEYRQ010000044.1 GCA_023435545.1 Pseudomonadota bacterium
AGGCGATCATCACCTCGCGGCTCGAGCCGATGCCGCCGAAGCTGGTGCCGACATCCATGCCCGCGAGCGCGAGGAAGAAGCGGGCCGAGGCGAGCAGCGCGATAATGGCGATGAGGTCGGCCGTCCACGAGAACAGCAGGCCGGTTGCAAAGGTCGGCACCAGCGCGGCCGCCACCCATGTGCCGGCAAAGATCAGGTAGGGCGCGACGCGGAACAGCCAGGAGGCGTTCTCGGCAAGCACCACCTCCTTGCGCAGCAGGCGGGCGAGGTCGCGATAGGGCTGCAGGACCGACGCGCCCTGCCGGCGCAGCAGCCTCGCCTTCACCTTGCGGACGAAACCGGTCAGCAGCGGCGCCGCCGCCAGCACCACCGCCATCTGCGCGCCCTGAACGAGGAGGTCGAGGATCAGGTCCATATCGCCAGCACCAGCAGCAGCGCGACGAGCGCGAAGAAGACGAGGCCGAGGTAGCGGCGGATGGTCAGGAACTGCAGGCGGTTGAGCCTGGCCGCGGCGACATCCACTGCGCCGGAGATCGGGGCGTAGAGCCCGTCCCAGACGATGTCGCGCGTTTCGACGGTCAGGCGCGCAGGACGCATGTCGCCGGGAGTGGGCATGTCCACCCTTTCCCGCGCCTGGAACACCAGCGTGCCGAAGACGCGGCGGATCGGCTGCGCGAGACTGCCCGCCGTATATTGTGTCGCCGGGCTCGGCTCAGGGAAGCCGCAGTCCCAGGCCGGGGCGCGGCGCAGCTCGCGCGAGGCGAACCGGTGGATCAGAATCGCCGCCAGCCATCCCGCGACTGCGATGAAGACGAAGACGAGCAGGCCGTTGTAGGAGCTGCGGCTTTCCGCGATCGGCACGATCGACAGCCACGGCGCGCTCGCCTGGGCTGGCATGGCGCTGCCGACCAGCGCCCGCGTCACCGGTGCCAGCGCGTCGATGACGAAACCGGGCAATATGCCTGCGGCGAGGCAGAATGCGGCCAGCGCCAGCATGGCTGCGAGCGAGAAGCAGTCGACCTCGCGGGCTTCCTCCACCGCGGTCGAGCGCGGGCGGCCGAGGAAGGTGATGCCGAAGGCGCGCACGAAGGCTGCTGCCGCGAGCGCCGCGGACAGCGCCAGCAGCCCGCCGGTGGCCGGGACCAGCATTTTCAGGCCCCATTGCGGCAGGTCCGGGCTTTGCAGGATCGCCTGGAACACCAGCCATTCCGACACAAAGCCGTTGAAGGGCGGCAGCGCCGAGATCGCCACGCTGCCCACGAGGAAGGCGAAGCTGGTGACCGGCATGCGATGGATGAGGCCGCCGAGCCCTTCCATGTCGCGCGTGCCTGTCGCGGTCAGCACCGCGCCTGCGCCGAAGAAGAGCAGGCTCTTGAACAGAGAGTGGTTGAGGACGTGGAAGAGCGCGGCGACGAGCGCAAGCGCCGCCGCCCAGTCCATCGCGTTGGCCCGGAAGGCGAGCGCGAGGCCCAGCCCGATGAAGATCACGCCGACGTTCTCGATGGTGGAGTAGGCGAGCAGGCGCTTCAGGTCCGCTTCCATCAGCGCGTGCAGAATACCGAGCACGGCGGTGACGCCGCCCAGCGCGAGGACCACGACGCCCGCCCACCAGGCCGGCTCGCCGAGGAGGTCGAAGACCACCCGCACAAAGCCGTAAACCGCGACCTTGGTCATGACGCCGCTCATCAGCGCCGAGACGTGGCTGGGGGCGGCGGGATGCGCCAGCGGCAGCCACACATGCAGCGGCGCGAGACCCGCCTTGGATCCGGCACCGAGCAGCAGCAGCGCAAAGACAAGGCCGACTGTAAGCGGCGCGTGTTCGGCGTGACGAATCGTCTCGAAGCCATAGCCACCGCCAGGGCCGGCCAGAAGGCCGAAAGCAAGCAGCAGCGCCAGCGTGCCGAAGCTGGCCATGACGATGTATACATAGGCGGCACGCGCGTTGTCGGCGGCACGGTGATGGGCCATCACCAGCGCCCAGGAGGCGAGCGACATAAACTCCCAGGACAGGAGGAACGTGAAGGCGTCGTCGGCGAGGACGACGAGGTTCATCCCGGCGAGGAAGGCGGGAAAGAACGGTAACACGCGCTGGGGCGCGTGCTCATGGCGACCGTATCCGAGCCCGTAGAGACTGGCCATCGCGCCGCCCAGGTTGACCACCGCGAGGAAGAAGGCGGACAGCGCGTCGATCCTGAAATGCGCCCCGAGCCAGGGCAGGCCAAGCGGAAGCGCGAAACCGGCGGCGGCGTCCCCTCCCCACAGCAGCGCGGAAAGTGCGAGCGCTAACGCCGCCGCCGAGATCAGCGCGGCCGCGCCATAGACCACCGGTGTCGCCCGGGCCGTCCCGTTGAGAGCAAGCGCGGCAGCGCTGGTCGCCAGGAGGGCACCCACCAGCCACAGGAGCATCGGCGCTACCGCGATCACATCCCGCCTCCACCCCCCATTTCACGCGTCGTCTCGCCGCGCAGCCGCACGCCGCGCCCACCAGAGGGGCTCGCCGCGCCTTCGGCAATAAGCTCGACGCCGGCGGCATCGAGCGCTCCGATAAGCTTCATCAGTGAATCGACATTGCCGCGGATCGTGCCCTCGCTCGCCTCCATTCGCTGGATTGTCGGCACGGAAAGGCCCGACAGCTCGGCCAGCCGGCGCTGGTCGAGGCGAAGAAGAGCCCTGGCGGCACGCAACTGGGCGGCTGTGATCATTCAGATGGTTCGCATCATGCCTTGAATATATAAATCCTGATACCACCATAATGATGTGTCAAGCATCATTATTGGGGCTCACGAATCGCGCACAACCTCAGATTGACAGAGAGAGAGGGGGGGGAGCGCCTTGTCGATCTGCCGGAACTGCGCGCGCATGTGCGGCCCTCTACATCGAGATCGGTCGGCCATCGTTTGATCCGGGTTGATGATCCGGATGCTACTCGTCGGCTACAGCTTCGGCATCTGATCGGAGCGGCGGCTTTGGGGGGAGGAGCATCTGAACTTGGCCTGTCGCTGGTTCTGGCTGACTGGCGCAGCTCTCCGTTGACGGAAAGCGGGAAGTCGAGGTTGCCGGGATCCAAAATCTCGTCGGCCGTGACCAGCCAGGAGCCCGGCACCGAATAGGTGTCGAGGGACTCGCGGAGGCTACGCACCTCGGGACCGCGCACGGTCATGTCGAGCCCGATCGCGTATCCCGCGAGGACCTTGAGCGCGTCCTCCGCGAGCACACGGGAGGCGCGCTTGCCGATGACGACGGCAAGCTCGATAATGTATTACGCCAAGCCCCCCGATCGCCGATCCGGGGCTTCAGGTCTTGTGTCCGCACTGTGTCCGCAAATCGCGTCCGGCGCTGCCGGCGCTGAACAGGCGCACGGGGGTCTGTAGCGCGCTGCGGCGAACGAAGCGGATGCAGTCGATGAGGGCGCGCAGATCGTGGATGTCGAGGGCAGCGCCCTTGCCCTCGAGCCCGACATCGGCGAGAGCCCCGCGCGCCACTTGCTCGGCGGTACGGGCGAGCGTTCCTTCCACGAACGCCACCGGTATCGGAGCGCTCAGCTACAGAATCGGAAAATCGTATAAATTTCAAATTCTTGCAAACAGATCACCAATCAACGCAGTCATGAGGTCCAGCGAAAAATGGCCCATGCAGACCGCCAGCGGGCCACCTGGCGCCGCGGGCGGTGCTCAGTCCCACCAGCATAACCCTCGCAAACAACGGAAAAATTCGGCCGGAGCCGGATCGGGAGAACGCTTTCGCGAGGACAGTGGCGGATGGGGTGTCCATTCCGTTAGTGTCTGATAGCGTTGGCAGCCGTTGCCATACCCGCCGAAAATCCCGGAAAATCATGGCTTAAGCATCTTGCGACGTCTGATAGCGTCTGCTACAAACGGACATTCGTTTGTGGGTAGAAACGTGGCCCGCTAGAGTGCGGCGGACACTTTCCCGGAGGCAGGCATGGCGGGCGGGATTCACAAGCTCTCTGCGGCGAAGGTGGCGAAGACGACCGAGCCCGGCCGATACGGCGACGGCGGTGGTCTCTGGCTCCAGGTCTCCCGGTGGGGGACGAAAGCATGGCTGTTCCGCTACATGCTGAACGGCAAGGCTCGCCAGATGGGGCTTGGTCCGGTGCATACCGTTTCGCTCGCCGAGGCCCGCGAGAAGGCGAGGCAGGCCCGCCTGCTGTTGCTGGAGGGTATCGACCCTATCGATGCGAAGCAGGGGCAGCGCCAACAGGCGATTGCCGAGGCCGCCAAGCGCATCACGTTCAAGGACGCCGCCGAGCGGTACATCGAAGCGCACCGGGCCGGGTGGAAGAATGCGAAGCACGGGGAACAATGGACGGCGACCTTGGAGCGCTACGCCTATCCGGTGATGGGCTCCATGTCGGTTGCCGCGGTCGATACCGCGCATGTCCTGAAGGTTCTGGAGCCGATCTGGACGACGAAGACGGAAACGGCGAGCCGGGTGCGCGGTCGCATTGAGGCGGTGCTGGACTGGGCAAAGGCCCGCCACTATCGCAAGGGCGACAATCCGGCCCGGTGGCGTGGCCACCTCGACAAGCTGCTGCCGCAACGGACGAAGGTCCGGAAGGTGAAGCACCACGACGCCATGCCCTACGCCGATCTGCCTGGCTTCATGGCCGATCTCAGAGGCAACGATAGCGTCTCCGCCCGCGCGCTGGAATTCACCATCCTGACGGCCGCCCGGACCGGCGAGACGATCGGCGCCCGGTGGTCAGAAATCGACCTTGAGGCCGCGATCTGGACGGTTCCAGGCGAGCGGACCAAGAGCGGCCGCGAGCATCGCGTGCCCCTGACAGATCGCGCCGTCGAGATCCTGAACGCGCTGCCTCGCGAGGAGGGCAACGATCACGTGTTCATCGGCGCCCGGAAGGGCAAGGGCTTGAGCAACATGGCCATGCTCGAACTGCTGCGCGGCATGGTCGAGAACGGGTTGACCGTGCACGGCTTCCGATCGA
>JAEYRQ010000063.1 GCA_023435545.1 Pseudomonadota bacterium
GTCGGTCCGGCTCGGCGTGGGGACGCCGCGCTCCGCCGCCATCGAGCATTTCCGGCGGCGCGTGCCGGTGGCCGCCGCGGGCGACGATCCACGCGGTGGTGTGATCGCGGCGGCGAAGACGGGGGAGGGCGAGGACGCCCGCCTTGTGTTCGAGGTCCAGTTCGCACCCGGCACCTCCGACCCCTTCCTGCTCGTCGAGGGACCGGGAGACTGGCAGACGCCGGTTGCCGAGCATCTGGGGGGCGACGGAGAGGGCATTCACCGCTTCGCGCTGCCGATGCCTGACCGCGATGCGGCGCTCGATCTGCGCCTCACCGCCGTCTCGGACGGCTTTTCCTTTGAGCGGACGCTCCGGCTAGACTAGACATTCGCCGGCCCTATCTTGCGGCTGACCGCATCATCGCGGTCCACAGAGCAACTCATCCAGGAGACGGGAATGATCGAGGTCGGCGAGAAGCTTCCGGAGACAACCTTCGCGGTGATGACGGACTCCGGTCCGGCGGAACGTCGCACCAGCGAGGTGTTCGGCGGCCGCAAGGTGGCGCTGTTCGCGGTTCCCGGCGCCTTCACCCCCACCTGCCACAACAGCCATCTTCCCGGGTTCCTCGCCAATGCTGACGCCTTCAAGGCGAAGGGTGTCGACGCCGTCGTCTGCGTGTCGGTGAACGACGCCTTCGTGATGGGCGCATGGGCCAAGGCCACCGGCGGCGAGGGCACGATCGAGTTCCTGGCCGACGGCAGCGCCGAGTTCGCCAAGGCCACGGGCCTGGAACTCGACGCCTCCGCCCGCGGCCTCGGCATTCGCTCCAAGCGCTACGCGATGCTGGTCGACGACGGGGTGGTCAAGGCGCTGCTGGTGGAGGATGTCCCCGGCAAGGCCGAGATCTCCAGCGCCGACGCGCTGCTCGCCGCGATCTGAGGCGAGCGTCGCAGAGCCCCGGCGGCGCGTGCCGCCGGGCCGCAGCCCTCTGCCTCAGGCCGGACGATACAGCCCGCCGAGCCCGAGGCCCTCGGCGGCGACGACCGCGCCGCGTTCGATCAGATCCTCGATGTGGGCGAGCACCGACAGGCCGGCGGCGCCGCTGAGGCGCGGGTCCAGCCCCTTGTAGATCGCCTTGACGATGTCGGGAATGCGCCGGTCGCCCTCGGTGAGGCGCTTCAGGATCGCCGCCTCGCGCTGGCGCCTGTGCAGGGCGAGAAGCCTGACGAAGCGTTGCGGTTCGGGAACGGGCGCGCCATGACCGGGGAGATAGAGGGTCTCTTCCCGCAGGGCGAGCCGGTCCAGCGACGCCATGAAATCGGCCATGTGGCCATCGGGCGGCGCGACGATCGTCGTCGACCATCCCATCACATGGTCGCCGCAGAACAGCATGCCGGTGCCCTCGAGCGACAGCGAGATGTGGTTCGAGGTGTGGCCGGGCGTGTGCACCGCCGTTAGCCGCCAGCCCTCGCCCTCGACACCGTCGCCGTCGGCCAGGACGACGTCCGGACGGAACTCGGTGTCGTTGGAAGCGTCGAGCCGCTCGTCCTCGCCGGGATAGGGCTCCCGGGCGGGCCGATGCGGGCCGAAGCCGAAGGCCGGGGCGCCGTGGGCGGCAGCGAGCGGCCGGGCGAGCGGCGAGTGGTCGCGGTGGGTGTGGGTGACGATCACCGCGCGGACGCGCTCGCCTTCGAGCGCGCGCTCGATCGCCGCCAGGTGCTCCGGATTATCGGGACCGGGGTCGATCACGGCCACCTCGCCGCGCCCCACGAGATAGGTGTTGGTGCCGCGGAAGGTGAAGGGGGACGGGTTCGGCGCCAGGATGCGGCGGATGCCCGGTGCCACGTCCTCGACGGCGCCGGGGCGAGGATCGAAGTTGCGATTGAAAGGGATGTCGTCGCTCATCGTCAGGACACTTGCGCTTCGCGCCGACAGCCCTAGGCCGCCCGGCGCCTCCATGCAAGGCCGCCGGCGGCATTTCTGCCGTGCACGGCTTGCGGGCCGCCCCCTGGCGACGATATAGGATCGCACCCTCGCCGGTTCACCCACCGGCGCTGTTTGGGGCGTGGCCAAGCGGTAAGGCAACGGGTTTTGGTCCCGTGATCCCAGGTTCGAATCCTGGCGCCCCAGCCATCCAATAAAATCAATGACTTGGTCTGATGCTGGCGCTGAACGCGGCAGCGCGGTGACGCTTGCGGCGTCAACTGCCTGTCCGCGCAACGACGGTTGCCCGATCCGTGCGAACGCGCCCATCCTCCCCGCATCGTACCTCCGGCTCGGCTCGAAAGACGTTCGCACCTGCAGGGAGTGGTTTTCCCCGTGCGATGGGACCGCCGGAAAAGCGTTCCGGAGATGCCTCGAAAATCCTTATTGACAATCCCTACCTAATATATCGTTATTATAGGCATTAACGATCTGTAAGGGGGATGACCGATGCGCGCCTCGACCGCTTCGCTGCGAATGACCCGGCCCGCCACACGCGGTGTTCGCATTCGCCAGGGGTTCGCCACCGCCGCCTTCACGGCGGCCTTCGTTCTGGTCCTGTCGGTCGTTGCGTTTGCGCAGACGACGCTCTTGAACGTGAGCTACGACCCGACACGCGAGCTTTACAAGGACTTCAACGCGGCGTTCGCGGCGCACTGGAAAGCGAAGACCGGCGAGGACGTGACGGTGCAGCAGTCGCATGGCGGCTCGGGTGCGCAGGCGCGTGCGGTGATCGACGGGCTCGACGCCGACGTGGTGACGCTGGCGATGCAGTCGGACGTCGATGCGATCGCGCGGAACTCCGGCAAGACCGCCGAGGACTGGCGGTCGCGGCTTCCGAACAATTCCGCGCCCTACACCTCGACGATGGTGTTCCTGGTCAGGAAGGGCAATCCCAAGGGGCTGACCGACTGGGACGACCTGGTGAAGGAGGGCGTCGAGGTGATCACGCCCAACCCGAAGACGTCGGGTGCGGCACGCTGGAACTACCTGGCGGCCTGGGCCTTCGCCAACGAGGCGTTCGACGGCGACGCGGAGAAGGTGCGCGACTTCGTGGCTAGGCTCTATCTGAACGTGCCGGTGCTCGACACGGCGGCGCGCGGCTCGACCACGACCTTCGTGCAGCGCGGCATCGGCGACGTGCTGCTGGCATGGGAGAACGAGGCCTTTCTGGCGATCGAGGAGCTCGGGCCCGACCAGTTCGAGATCGTGGTGCCGTCGCTGTCGATGCTGGCCGAGCCGGTGGTGGCGGTGGTCGATGCCAATGTCGACCGCAAGGGCAGCCGCGCGGTGGCCGAGGCCTATCTGGAGTATCTCTACTCGCCCAAGGGCCAGTCAATCGCGGCGAAGCACTTCTACCGGCCTTACCAGATGGAGCATGCCGCGCCCGAGGATGCGGCCCGCTTCCCCGACCTGAAGCTGGTGACAATCGACGATCCGCTGTTCGGCGGTTGGGGCAAGGTGCAGCCGGAGCACTTCGGCGACGGCGGGGTGTTCGACCAGATCTATCGGCGCTGAGCGGAGGCGCGCGGCCATGACCTCCGCCGTGGCGACTGCGACCACAGTCTGGCGCAAGCCGAGCATCCTGCCCGGGTTCGGGCTCACCCTCGGCTTTGCGCTGACCTGGCTGAGCCTGATCGTGCTGATCCCGATCGCGGCGCTGATACTCAGAACGACGTCACTGACCTGGGCGGAGTTCGCGGCGATCGCCACAAGCGAGCGGGTGGTCGCCGCGCTCCGGCTTTCTTTCGGGGCCTCGCTGATCGCGGCCACCGTAAACGTGGTGTTCGGGGGCATCGTTGCCTGGGTGCTGGTGCGCTACCGCTTTCCCGGCCGGCGGGTGCTGGACGCGATCGTCGACCTGCCGTTCGCGCTGCCGACCGCGGTCGCCGGCATTGCGCTGACGGCGATCCTGTCGCGCAACGGCTGGATCGGCCAGGTCCTCGAGCCGCTGGGGATCAAGGTCGCCTACACGCCGGCAGGCATCGTCATCGCGCTGATCTTCATCGGCCTGCCCTTCGTGGTCAGGACCGTGCAGCCGGTGATGGAGGAGATCGACAAGGAGGTCGAGGAGGCCTGCGCGAGCCTCGGCGCCAACCGCTTCCAGACGGTGTTCCGGGTGCTCCTGCCCTCGCTGACGCCGGCGCTGCTGACCGGCTTCGTGCTGGCGCTGGCCCGCGCCGTGGGCGAGTACGGCTCGGTGATCTTCATCGCCGGCAACATCCCCTACCGCACCGAGATCGCGCCGCTGCTGATCGTGATCCGGCTGGAGGAGTTCGACTATGCGGGCGCCACCGCGATCGCGACACTGATGCTCCTGATCTCGTTCGCGATGTTCCTTGCCATCAACCTGATCCAGGCCTGGGCGCGGCGGAGGTTCGGCGATGTCTGACGTGGCGCATGGTGCGGCCTCCGCGCGGTTCCGCTCGCCGGTGAGCGAGGTGTGGGGTGTCAGGGCCCTGCTGATCGCGGTCTCGCTCGGCTTCCTGGTGCTGTTCCTCGTGTTCCCGCTGGCGGTGGTGTTCGTCGAGGCGTTCAAGGGCGGTGTCGCCCCCGTCCTGGGCTCACTGGCCGATCCGGAGGCGCAGGCGGCGATCCGGCTGACCCTGATGGTGGCGGCGATCGCGGTGCCGGCGAACCTGGTGTTCGGGGGGGCGGCGGCCTGGGCGATCGCCAAGTTCGAGTTTCGCGGCAAGGCCTTCCTGATCACGCTGATCGACCTGCCGTTCTCGGGCTCGCCGGTGATCGCCGGGCTGGTCTATGTGATCCTGTTCGGCACGCAAGGGTATCTCGGCACCTGGCTGCAGTCGCACGGTCTGCAGATCGTCTTCGCGGTGCCGGGCATCGTGCTGGCGACGATCTTCGTCACCTTTCCGTTCGTCGCGCGCGAACTGATCCCGCTGATGCAGGAGCAGGGGACGAAGGACGAGGAGGCGGCGCTGTCGCTGGGGGCGACCGGCTGGCAGACCTTCATGCGGGTGACGCTGCCCAACATCAAGTGGGGGCTGATGTACGGGGTGCTCCTGTGCAACGCCCGGGCGATGGGCGAGTTCGGCGCGGTGTCGGTGGTCTCCGGCCACATCCGTGGCAAGACCAACACCATGCCGCTGCAGATCGAGATTCTCTACAACGAGTACAACTGGATCGCCGCCTTCGCAGTGGCAACGCTGCTGGCGCTGCTGGCGCTCCTCACTCTCCTCGTCAAGTCGATCCTGGAATGGCGCTTCGGCGAGCATCTCGCCGCCGGCGGACGCCGGCATTGACCGGGAAACCCGGCGGGCGCCGGCATTGAGAACCCCCGAACACACAGCGAGGAACAGGATGGAAACCGCGATGCAAACCGAGCTGAGCTTCCGGCCCGTTTCGGCCGCCACGCCCGGGGCGGCGCATGCACGGTCCGCGCGCCGCATCTGGGGCGAGCCTGTGGAAGTCGGTGTCCACGACCTGAGGAAGGATTTCGGCGAGACGCCGGCGCTGCACGGGGTCTCGCTCGACATCGCCGGCGGCGAGCTGATCGCGCTGCTGGGTCCGTCCGGCTCCGGCAAGACCACCCTCCTGCGCCTGATCGCCGGGCTCGACTTCCCGACCTCGGGCCGCATCCTGTTCGACGGCGAGGATGCCTCGGCGAAGACCGTGCAGGAGCGCAATGTCGGCTTCGTGTTCCAGCACTACGCGCTGTTCCGGCACATGCGGGTGTTCGACAACATCGCCTTCGGGCTGAGCGTGCGCCCGCGCGCGCAGCGGCCCTCGCCGGCCGCGATCCGCGAGACGGTGATGACGCTGATCGACCTCGTCCAGCTCTCAGGCCTCGAGAAGCGCTTCCCGGCCCAGCTGTCCGGCGGCCAGCGCCAGCGCGTGGCGCTCGCCCGCGCGCTCGCCATCGAGCCTCGCATCCTCCTCCTCGACGAGCCGTTCGGCGCGCTCGACGCCAAGGTGCGCAAGGAACTCCGCCGCTGGCTGCGCGAGATCCACGATCGCACCGGCCACACCACCGTGTTCGTCACCCACGACCAGGAGGAGGCGCTGGAACTCGCCGACCGCGTCGTGGTGATGAGCCAGGGCCGCATCGAGCAGGTCGGCTCGGCCGATGACATCTACGACCGGCCGGCCACTCCCTTCGTGTTCGACTTCATCGGCGAATCCTCGATGATCCCCGTCACCGTCGAGTCCGGCCGCGTCCACATCGACGACCGTCCGCTCGACATCGTCGCGCCGGACAAGCCAAACGGCCGCTACACACTCGCCTTCCGCCCGCACCATGCCGAGATCGCCCGCGAGGCGGATGGCGCCGGCACCATCCCCGGTATCGTCGTCGCCAGCCGCCGCCCCGGCGGCACCCGCCGCCTCGAGCTCGAGATCGGGCTCGCCCGCCACCGCGCCGAAATCGACATCTCCGTCGACGACGAGATCCCCGGACACGGACGGCTCGCCATCCGGCCGACACGGTTCATCCTGTTCCCCGGCGAAAGGGGCCGAGAGCGCTAGCAGAGCGCGCAACAGGGGCGGTATCCGTTCACGATCGCGCGCATTTGCGACCGAGCGCTCTTCACTTTCGACGGCAGGCGCCGTATATCGCGGAAAATCTCCTTCGGGACCGCTCTTGGATACGGCGCTGGGCCGTGACCGGGCCATTGCACATTTCAAGGCACTTCCTTCGATGATTTCGCAGAAGGCGAAGTACGCGCTCCGGGCCCTGGTCGCACTGGCGCGCGCACCACACGGCGAGCCGGTGCTGATCTCGGACATCGCCGAGGACCAGTCGATCCCGAAGAAGTTCCTCGAACAGATCCTGCTCGACCTCAAGCACCACGGCATCGTCATGAGCCGGCGCGGACGCGCGGGCGGCTACCAGCTCCTCAAGGACCCCGCCGAGATCACCTTCGGCCAGGTGCTCAGGATCGTCGACGGGCCGATCGCGCCGTTGCCCTGCCTGTCGAAGATCGCCTACCGGCGCTGCGAGGACTGCATCAGCGAGACCGACTGCGAGGTGCGCCGCGTCTTCGCCGAGGTGACCGATGCGACGCGCCAGGTGCTCGACAACGCCACCATCGCCGAGGCGATCGCCGCTTCTAGCGATGGCGAAGGCCGTCTGCGCGATTTGGCGGCCGTCGAGTAGTCGGCCCCCGGGCTTCCGCCTTCCGGAACCATTCCCCAGCCCGCTCGTTGAACCCGAGGCTGCCGCCCCCGACGGGCTGGCGGCCGTAGGCACGCGCGCATGTGACAGGGGAGGATGATGGCCGAGGTCGCCGAGGTCTATTGCGGACCGCCGCCCACACCGGCCTCCCTGGCATCCGCCTGGAATCCCGATCTCCTGGCCCTCTCGCTCTGCATCGTATTGGCCGCATTGCTGGCGGTACGTGGGGCGCGGCTCTGGCCCGCGTCGCTGGGATTGGGTCTCTTCATCCTCCTCTTCATGTCTCCGCTTTGCGCCCTCACCGTCTCGCTGTTCGCGGCACGGGCGGTGCACCATGTGCTCCTCGTTGCCGCCGTTGCGCCTCTCCTCGCCATGGCGATTCCCGCCGATCCCTCGCGCCGCCCGGTGCTCTCGCTCGGCTGGCTGGTCGGCCTGCACGCCGCCGTCTTCTGGCTCTGGCACCTGCCGGAGGTCTATGACCTCGCCATCCGTTCGTCCGCCGGCTACTGGGCGATGCAACTCTCCCTGCTCGGCACCGGCGTCCTGCTGTGGCGGCGCATCCTCGCGCCGGGACCCGCCGGACCGGCGCTGCTGGCGCTGTTCGCGACGATTTCCCAGATGGGGTTGCTCGGCGCGCTGCTGACCTTCCTGCGCGTCCCGGTCTACGCCTCCCATCTCGCGACCACCGGAGCCTTCGGGCTGACGCCGGTTGAGGACCAGCAGCTTGCCGGGCTGATCATGTGGGTGCCGGCCGCGCTCCCCTATCTGGCGGCGGCGCTGATCATCATTGCCGGCCGCCTGGAGAGTGCCGCGACGGTGGAGCGCCGGCCCGGATGAACGACACATGATCTGGCTGAAGGTGCTGCACATCTCGGCCATCGCGATCTGGAGCGGCGTGCTGCTGACCCTTCCGGCGCTATATGTCAGCCGTTCGCGGCTGCCCGATGGTCGGGCCCTCCATGTCCTGCACGGGTTCGTCCGCTTCCTCTACGTCGCGGTGATGTCGCCGGCTGCCTTCATCGGAATCGGCACGGGCACCATCCTCATCTTCTGGCAGGCGACGTTCGAGCCCTGGTTCTCGCTGAAACTCGCCTTCGTCGGACTGATGGGCGTTGCCCATATCCTCGCCGGTCTGGTCGCGCTCAGGGTGTTCGACGAGGGCGAGACCTATCCGGCGTGGCGCGGGACGCTGGCGACGTCGCTGTCAGGGGGAACGATCGTGGCGATTCTCGTTCTCGTGCTGGCCAAGCCTGTTCTGCCGGACCTTCTACCCGCCGCAATGGCCGAGCCCGGTGCGCTCAGGCCCATCGTCATGGACCTCATTCCTTTTCTGAGACCATGAGGCCGATGCCGTGATCGAACACCAGTTTGCCGCCGTGCCATCCCGCCAGCCCCGTGAAGACGGCGGCGAGGACCGACAGCAGCAGACCTTCCGGCAGGATCGCGTCGGGGTTGGTGAGGCGCAGCCCCCAGTTGAGTCCCATCACGGCGATCAGCACCATCGCCACCACCGCATGCGTCCAGCTTGCCACGCGCACGCGGATGCCGGGCACCAGCAGCAGCTCCGCCGTGCCGACGATGGCCGCGCCGATGCCGGTGGCGAAGGCGAATCCAGACGCCCACAGGCCGGCCCGCACCCAGAAGGGGTCGGCGGTCCACCAGAACAGCACGTCGCTGCCGAGCGTCGCCATCACCAGGGCGATCGGGAAATGCACGCTCATGGCGTGGATCGGATGCCCGGCCACCGCGACCATCGAGCCGACGTCCTTGTCGGCGATCTCCTCGATGACGGGACTGTCGGTGTTGCTGGTTTCGCTCATTGCCGCGCGGTCTCCTCGGCGGGGAACTCCGGCCGGTCGCGCTGGTTCCTCATCGCTGCCGTCCTGGCTGCCAGTCTGCCGGCCACCGCATGCACGGGCAATCTGTCGACGCTCGATCCGGCCGGCCCCTCCGCCGACGCCATCGCCCGGCTGTGGTGGGTGATGTTCTGGGGTGCGGCGGCGATCTTTCTCACCACCTCCGCGGTGCTCGCCGGGGCCTTCATTCCGTCCCTGCGCCGAGCGCTGACCCCGAAGCTGCTGATTGGCTGGGGCGGGATCGCGATCCCGGTCGTTATCCTGACCGCGCTCGTCGCCGTGGCATTTGCGATCGGCGAGCAGATCCTGTCCGGGCGCGGCGCAGCGGGGGCGATGCGCATCGAGGTGGTCGCGCGGCAGTTCGTATGGGAGTTCAGCTATCCCGACCGGGGCGGCACGACCCTGAACGAACTGCACATTCCCGCCGGCACCGACATCGAGTTCACCGTCGAGAGCCTCGACGTCATCCATTCCTTCTGGGTGCCACGGCTCGGTGGCAAGATCGACGCGATGCCCGGACATACCAACCGGGTGCGGCTGCGCGCCGACAGGCCCGGCACCTATGGCGGTACCTGCGCCGAATTCTGTGGCAGCGGCCATACCGACATGCGTTTCACCGTGATCGCGCATCCGCCGGAGGACTATGAGGCAGCCCTTGCCGAGGCCGCTGGAGGGGGCGAATGAGCGCCAAACCGATCGCGGACGACAAACCGCGTGGCCGGCCCGCCGGCGGCCGGGCGCTGCGGCTGCATCGCGAGCTGGAGGCGATCTGGTCGACGCCGCCGGGCTGGGGCCGCCTGTCGGCGGTGAACCACACCATCCTCGGCAAGCGGTTCATCGTCACGGCGTTCGTCTTCTTCGCCATCGGCGGGCTGCTGGCGATGCTGATCCGGACGCAACTCGCCACTTCCGGGAGCGCCTTCGTCGGGCCCGAGCTCTACGGCCAGATCTTCACCATGCACGGGAGCATCATGATGTTCCTGTTCGCGATCCCGATGTTCGAGGGCTTCGCGATCTATCTCCTGCCCAAGCTGCTCGGCGCCCGCGATCTCGCCTTTCCGCGCCTCACCGCCTACGCCTACTGGTGCTACCTGTTCGGCGGCACGATCCTGATCGTGGCAATGCTCGCCGGTGTCGCCCCCGACAGCGGCTGGTTCATGTACACGCCGCTGTCGTCGGCCACCTACACCCCCGGTATCAACGCCGACGTCTGGCTGCTCGGCATCACCTTCGTCGAGATCTCGGCGGTCGCCACCGCCGTCGAGATCATCGTCTCTGTGCTGAAGCTGCGCGCGCCGGGCATGTCGATCGACCGGATGCCGATCATGGCGTGGTACCTGCTCATCACCGCCGTCATGATGCTGTTCGGATTCCCGCCACTGATTCTCGGCTCGATCCTGCTCGAGGTTGAGCGCGCCTTCGGCCTGCCGTTCTTCGAT
>JAEYRQ010000097.1 GCA_023435545.1 Pseudomonadota bacterium
GCATCGGACCTCGTCGTCCGGCTCGCTGCGGCCCCCGAAGCCGCGCTCGCGCGCCTTGCGCCCCTGCTGCGGCGGCGTGCCGCCGCCCGCCAGGTACGCCGCTGCCACGGCGCCCTGCATCTGGGCAACATTGCCCTGATCGATGGTCGGCCGGTGATCTTCGATGCGCTGGAATTCGACGAGGACCTGGCCACGATCGACGTCCTTTACGATCTCGCCTTCCTGCTGATGGACCTGTGGAGCCGCGGCGAGGAGGCTCACGCCAACCGCCTGCTCAACCGCTGGCTCGCCATACGGGGGATGGCAGCGGACGACATGGACGGTCTCGCGTTGTTGCCGCTGTTCGTGTCGATGCGGGCGGCGATCCGCGCCAAGGTGGGGGCGGCCAGGCTCCGGCATCTGGAGGGGCCGGACCGCGAGGCGGCCGAGCGCGAGGCGCGGGCAATGTTCTCACTCGCCTGCGAGGCGCTCTCGCCGCCGCCTGCGCGGCTGGTCGCGGTCGGAGGATTGTCGGGCACCGGCAAGACCACCCTTGCGATGGCGATCGCCCCGGCTGTCGGTCCGATCCCGGGCGCGGTCGTCGTCCGGAGCGATGTTCTGCGCAAGGTGCTGGCCGAAGTCGGTGAGACGGACCGGCTGCCGCCCGATCGCTACACGCCGCAGGCGAGCGCTGCGGTGTACGCGGCGATGGACGACCTGGCAGGGCATGCGCTGGCAGCCGGTCACGGGGCGATCCTCGACGCGGTCCATGCCCGCCCCGCCGAACGGGAGGCGGCGCAGGAGGTCGCCGTGCAGGCGGGCGTCGACTTCTGCGGCCTGTGGCTGGAAGCGCCGGCGGCCGAACTCATCGAACGTGTGTCGGCGCGGCGGGGCGATGCTTCGGACGCAGACAGAAGCGTGGTCGAGACCCAGCTCGGCTACGATGTCGGCAGGATCGGCTGGATACGGATCGAGGCGGGCGGAGACCTCGCCGCGACTGCCGCCCGGGCACGGGCTGCGCTCGCCTTGGCTTCGCCACCGTCGTTGGCCAAATGATGGTCCGACACGGAACCGTGAGGCGAGAGATGACCCGGATCAGTGCCATCTGCCTGAGCGTCGCCATGCTGGCTGCGCCGGTTGCGACCGCCGGTGCAGACACCGACAGGATCGAGGCGACCTTCGACTGCGACAACGGCGTGGTTCTCGAGGTGACGTTCGACAACGCGAACGACGTTGCGATTGTCTCGACCGAAGGGATGGAGCCGCAGACGCTGCCGATCGGAATGTCGGGGTCGGGCTACTACTATTCCAACGGTCCCTACGGTCTGCGCGGCAAGGGTGACGAGGCTATGTGGGAGGTCGGTCGCATGGCGCCGGTCAACTGCAAGGCGCGATCCTGAATCGATCGATCCTGCATCGATCGCCCGGGCGCCTGGCCCGGGCGATACCGGAATAGTTTCGTTTCGTCAGTTCGCCGTCGCGGTCATCGGACCCACCTGCGTCGACACGTCGACGATCGGCTGCTTGGAGTCCATCGATATCTCGACGATCTTGCCATTCGCCGCAGCGACCGCGTCCTTGAGGTCGACCATGCGGATGGTCTGGTCCTCTCGCGTGCGGAAATACCAGCGCTGGTTGGTCAGGTCGGCGACACTCGTCCATTCGGTCAGCTCGTTGACCGCCTTGCCGACCGCCGAGTTCTGAACCGAGCCGGCCGGGATGTCGAACTGGTTGAGGATGTGGAAGGCCTGCAGCATCGTGTCCTCGGCGTTCGCGGTCGGCTCCGAATTGGTCGAAAAGAACGCCGCCCGGACGAAGCGGGAGGGCGAGGTGAAGTCGCCGGGCATTCCGAGCAGGCCCGCGCTCGACGACAGGGCCGGAAGCTCCTCGCCGAAGGACTTGCTCTTCTCCACGTCGTTGGTCGTCAGATTGATGTAGTTGCTCAGATTGGTCATCTGCCAGTCGTAGGTCGGTGCGTTGGTCACGACGCCGAGCGGTGCGTCGGTGACCTTGAGGATTCCGCCGCGCGGCTCGATGACGATCGAGGCACCGGTCTTGTCCTTGACGAAGACGTGGGCCGGCGCAACGGCCCCTTCAGGGCTGCCCAGGCCCGGCGTCTTGGTCGGGACGACGACGACGGACTTCACCGCCTCCTTGACCTCCTCGACCGTGGCGAAGCTGCCCAGCAGCCAGACGTTCAGCTCGTGTGGGGCGAGCGCGTGGGAAGCGTTCTGCGGGGTGACGTCCGCGTACTCGGCAAATCCGGGAAAGTAGAAGAGGCCGGCGCTCAGGCCCTGCTCGTTGACCCCGTCGAGATATCCGACGAGGCCGAGCATGTTGGCGCCGATGACCGAGTATTTCGTCTCGTAGCTCAGCCCCTGGCTACCGTCGGGAAGGGTGCCATGCAGCTTCTGGCCGGCGGGCACCACCATCACGTTGGAGTCCACCGGCGCACCGAACTCCAGGGTGCGTCCGCGGATGACGGCGCCGTCCTGCGCCTTAAGGCTGATGCCGGTGCATGCATAGGCGGGGGCGGCGATCGAGGCGGCGAACAGCGCCGAGGCGGAGACGAGGGAAATCGTACGGCGCAACATGACTGGCACTCCCGATGATTGTATCGCTTCTGGGAAGCGTCTAGGTGAGGGGGGCAGACTGCACGACCACGATGAAGTTGCGGTTAAGCAGGCTTGCGAGAGTTTCCCCACAGGCCTGCCGGGCGGTTGGCCCGCACAACCGTTCAGGAGGGCTGCATGAGTACGGTAAACGACACTCTGGCGGCCGATGCTGCCACACCTGGTGTTTCGCCGCGGTCGATCGAGGCGGCCGAGACGGCGATCCGTCCGCATGTGCGCCTGACACCTATCATCGATGTGGATCCGGCGGACTTCGGCCTGTCCGGACAACCGATTGCGTTCAAACTGGAGTTCCTTCAGCTGTCCGGCTCATTCAAGGCGCGCGGTGCCTTCACCAACCTGTTGACGCGGGACGTGCCTCCGACGGGCGTCGCGGCGGCCTCCGGCGGCAATCACGGCGCGGCTGTCGCCTGTGCCGCACAGCGTCTCGGCGTCCCCGCGCGGATCTTTGTCCCGGCCATTTCCTCTCCTGCCAAGATCGACCTGATCCGCAGCTATGATGCCGACCTTGTGGTCGGCGGCGAGCGCTACGCCGACGCGCTGGCCGCCTGCGACGCCTATGTGGGGGAGAGTGGAGCGCTGTCCGTTCATGCCTACGATCAGGTCGAGACGCTGGCCGGCCAGGGAACGTTGGGGCTCGAACTGGAGCGGCAAGTCCCGGGACTCGATACGCTGCTGGTGGCCGTAGGCGGTGGCGGGCTGATCGGCGGGATCGCCGCCTGGTATGGGAGCCGCGTCCGTATCGTCGCGGTGGAACCGGAGGAGGCGCCGACGCTGCATCGCGCGCTCGCCGCCGGCATGCCAGTGGATTCGCCCGCAGGCGGCATCGCTGCCGATTCCCTCGCCCCGCGCCAGGTCGGCAGGCTGATGTTCCCGATCGCACAGGCCCATGTCGCAGCCAGCGTGCTGGTGGAGGACACTGCGATCGTCGAGGCGCAGAGGACGCTGTGGCGGACGATGCGGGTCGCCCTGGAGCCGGGCGGGGCGGCGGCCTTCGCCGCGCTGCTGTCCGGCCGCTACGTCCCGGGTCCCGACGAGCGCGTCGGCGTCGTCCTGTGCGGGGCCAACACCACCGCGGTCAGCTTCGACTGACGGGAACCGCTTGCCCGCCGCTTTGCGAAGGGGCATAGCGGCACGCAGGACACCCGGATCGCCCGCCATGCCAGCCGCACGCAATCGCCCCGACGCCGCCACCATCGCAGCCCAGGCTCTCGGCCGGATCGACGCCGAGACGGGGGCCGTCGTGCCGCCGATGCACAGTTCGACGACATTCGCGCGTGGCGCCGACTACCAGCTTGCCGGCGAGCATCTCTACTCCCGTGACAGCGCGCCGACGGTCGCCCGCGCCGAGGAGATCATCGCCGCACTCGACGGCGGTCCAGCCGCGCGTTTGTTCGCCTCGGGAATGGCGGCGTTCGCCGCGCTCGTCGAGGCGCTGCCCGTGGGAGCCCACATCGTCGCGCCGAAGTCCATGTACTACGCCGCGCAGGACTGGTTGGTGCGGCTGGCCGGCCGCGGCCGGATCGGGCTCGGCCTGTTCGACCAGACCCGGCCGGAGGAGCTTGCCGCCTCGCTGAAGCCAGGCCACACCGCGCTCGTCTGGATCGAGACGCCGGCCAACCCGACCTGGGATGTCATCGACATCGAGATGGCGGCCCGGATGGCGCACGGCGCCGGGGCGATCCTCGCCGTCGATTCGACCTGCGCGCCGCCGCCGACCACACGGCCGCTGGATCTCGGCGCCGACATCGTCTTCCACTCGGCGACGAAATACCTGAATGGCCATTCCGACCTGACCGCAGGCGCATTGGTTCCCGCGCGAGAGGACGAACTGTGGGCGCAGGTCCACAAGGTCCGCACCGCAACCGGCGGCGTACTGGGCGGCTTCGAAGCCTGGCTGCTGATCCGGGGAATGCGCACGTTGCATGTACGCTTCGCACGGCAATCGGAGACTGCGCTGGAGCTCGCGCGGCACTTCGAGGGACACCGACGCGTCGCCGAGGTGCTCTATCCCGGCCTCGCCAGCCATCCGGCGCACGAGATCGCCCGCCGGCAGATGACCGGTGGCTTCGGCGGCATGCTGTCGATCCTGGTGGATGGAGATCGCGAGGCGGCCCGGCGTGTGGCCGCCTCGACGAGGGTATTCGTGCCGGCGACCTCGCTCGGCGGAGTCGAGAGCCTGATCGAGCACCGACGGTCGGTGGAAAGCCCCCAGAGCACGGTCGCGGACAATCTGATCCGTATCTCTGTCGGCCTCGAGGCGCCCGAGGATCTGGTCGACGACCTCGAGCGCGCTCTCATCGGGATCTGATCCTCAGCCCAGCGGCTGCGGCACGATGCGGATATAGGGTTTCGGCTCCTTCCAGCCGTCCGGGTACTTCTGCTTCGCCTCGTCGTTGGACACCGATCCCGCGATGATCACCTCGCCGCCCTGCTGCCAGTTGGCGGGCGTCGCGACCTTGTGCTTAGCCGTTAGCTGCAGGGAATCGACCAGCCGCAGGATCTCGTCGAAGTTGCGCCCGGTCGTCATCGGATAGGAGATCATCGCCTTGATCACCTTGTCTGGTCCGATGATCAGCACGTTCCTGACTGTCTGGTTGTCGGCGGGAGTCCTGCCCTGCGAGCTGTCGCCGGCCGACGCCGGCAGCATCCCGTACAGCTTGGCGACTCTGAGGTCGGGGTCGCCGATCATCGGGTAGTTCACCGCGTTGCCGGTGACCGCCTCGATGTCCTCGGCCCAGCGCTTGTGATCCTCGACAGGATCCACTGACAGGCCGACGATCTTGACGCCGCGCTTGTCGAAATCCGCGCGCATGCCGGCCATCGTGCCGAGTTCGGTGGTGCAGACCGGCGTGAAGTCCTTCGGGTGCGAGAACATGATGCACCAGGAATTGCCGACCCAGTCGTGGAAGCGGATCGGACCCTCGGTAGTATTGGCCTCGAAATCAGGGGCGGTGTCGCCGATCTTCAGCGTCATCTGGAGTCTCCTCTCGTTGTTCCCGGTGTCCGGGCATTCGGACTCATGCGGGCAGGTCTCTTGCGCGGCGCGATCCTAGAGCAGGCGTGTCGCGATTGGGAGAGACCACCAAGGCTGTCCCGTCGGATGCGCATGAGGCGCGCCGACGGGAAGTCTCCGAAGAAAGCGACGTATTCTGTCGCATAATCTATACTCTCTGGTGCATGATGTGGCATGGTGCTGCTGGGGGTGGGTTGTCTGTATTGGTTGGGCCCGTCCTCTTTTCGTTCTCACACGTTTCAAATCAGCAGGAACTCGCGATGTCTTACGTCTTGCGAACGGCGCCGATCCTGGCAGGAATCGCCGCCGCCTTTTTGCTTGCGCCCAATCCGGCGACCGCACAGTCCTCGGGCGACATAGCCTCCTCGCCGGTGCGGCTGTCGAATGGGCTGATCCCGGAAGCCGGCCTTAACGGCCCGGTCGGCCCGGCCGCCAGCCGGATGCCGCTTGTCAACACGCCGGTGCTGGAGCGCACCGCCAACACCGCCAGCGGAGCCGTGCTGCCGGGGGCGGCGGGGGCCTCGGCCTCCTCCGAGAGCAGTGCCGAAGCGGGCGGACTGGGCCGGGAAGCCTTCGGCGCATCGACCGCGCCCTATACGACGGCGCGCGTTGCGGTCAGCAAGCTCGGGCCGTCGAACAACAAGGCCCGCACGCCCGTTACGAGCTTCCCCTACCGCGCGACTGGCAAGATCTACGCGCGCTGGGGCTCGAGCTGGTACGTCTGCACGGCCTCGCTGGTGAAGAAGGGCGTGCTCGTCACCGCGGCGCACTGCATCCACGAGTTCGGACAGCGGGCTGCCGGCTGGGCGGACGAGGTGATCTGGATCCCGGCGAACATCACGCAGAACCGCAACGGCCCGTATGGTGTCTGGACCATGCGGCGGATGTACATTCCCAATCCCTATTTCACCGGCAACGACACCTGCACCCAGACCGGGGTGGTCTGCAACAACGACATCGCCACCATTGTGCTGCAGCGCCGCGGCGGGAAGTTCGCTGGCGACGTCCTGGGCTGGTATAGCTATGGGTGGAACGGCTACTCCTACCGCTCGACCTCTTTCCTCGGAAACACCACCACAGTCCAGCTCACTCAGCTCGGATATCCCGTCGCCTTCGATAGCGGCTACCAGATGCAGCGCACCGACGCTGTGGGCTGGTTCGTGCAGGATGGCAACCTGCGCAACACCCAGCTCGGTTCGGCACAGACCGGCGGATCGTCGGGAGGTCCCTGGCTGGCGAACTTCGGTACCCGCCCGAAAGTCTCCTCATCGGCCTCGCTCGGCAACGAGTCCAAGTCGAACGTCGTGGTCGGCGTCACCAGCTATGGTGCCGTGCAGGTGGGCTTCAATCGGCAGGGCGCCTCGTTCTTTGGCCAGAACGCGGAGTTCCCGAATGCCAAGTACGGCAAGTACGGCGCCGGCAATATCGGCCGGCTGATGCAGGTGACCTGCAAGAACAACGCGGCCTTCTGCTGACAGGCCCACTCGGGTCCCTCTACCGGGCGGTCCCTCGCGGGGCCGCCCTTTTTTGTCTTCTGCGGCCCCCTCGAACGGTCCCGCCGGCTGACCCGCGTCCTCGGCGCGCGGGCCGGCGTAGGGCCGGTCGGGTCGCCAGCGAGCGCTTTGGGGGCTATTGATTAGGCGACGTTGGTGTCGCATTCCCGTCATTGCCGTCCCCCGATAGCCAAGGGCACACTGCCGTCGCGTCAGCCGCGGTAACTTTGGCTCGCGCGAATTGTTGAAGTTGAATTTTCCCAAAACTCTAAGGGAACTCCCATGAAAATGTCTGCGAGAAGTTTGGCGCTCTCTGCGGGAGCGGCCATGATAGCGTCGTTGTGGGCGATTGCGCCGGTGTCGGCTCAGTATTCAGCCGGGACCACCGCCTCGCCGATCAGCAAGCCGAGCCTCATGCCCGAAGCCGGCGGACCGGTCGGCACCGGAATCAGCCGGATGCCGCTCGTAAGCTCGAGCGTCTTCGAGCGTGCGGCGGAAGCCGCCACGGGTGCGAAGCTGTCCGGGACACCGGGAGCTGTCGGCTCGTCCGAAGACGGCGGCAAGGCTGTCCTTGCCCCCGAGGCTTGGGGATCCTCGACCGCGCCCTACACCACGGCCCGCGTCGCGGTCCAGGTGCTCGGCACGTCGAACCTGGCGGCGCAGACGCCGGTGAACAGCTACCCCTACCGCGCCACCGGCAAGCTGTGGGCCCGCTGGGGATCCGACTGGTACATCTGCACGGCCTCGCTGGTGAAGAAGGGCGTGCTGATCACCGCCGCCCACTGCATCTTCAACTACGGCAAGAAGGCGAATGGCTGGGCCAACGAGGTGCGCTTCTATCCCGCCAACCGTTCGTCATCGGGCGGCGACTACGGGTTCTATGCGCATCGCCAGCTTCGTGTTCCGACGCCGTACTTCAACGGCAACGATACCTGCACCCAGACCGGCGTCGTCTGCAACAACGACATCGCCACCGTTGTGCTGAACACCAGGGACAGCAAGTACGCGGGCAACGTCGTCGGCTGGTACGGATATGGCTGGAACGGCTATTCCTACAAGGCCTCGTCGTTCCTGGGCAACAAGACCACCGTCCAGATCACCCAGCTCGGCTACCCGAAGGCCTTCGATCAGGGCTACCAGATGATCCGCACCGACGCGGTCGGCTGGTACCATACGTCCGGCAATCTGAAGAACACGCAGATCGGCTCGGCACAGACCGGCGGATCAAGCGGTGGCCCCTGGCTGGTCAACTTCGGGACGCGCCCCTCCGTCGACACCAATGCGGCGTCGCTCGGCAGCCACGCGAATTCGAATGTCGTGGTCGGCACGACCAGCTACGGCTCGACGACGAAGGGCTACAACCGTCAAGGCGCGTCGTATTTCGGCCAGAACAAGGAGTTCCCGAACGCCTCCTATGGTTCGTACGGCGCCGGTAATATCGGCAAGATCATGCAGGATACCTGCACGGCTCAGCCCGCCTATTGCTGAACCCGCTCGACTGATTGGACGGCGCGGCCCCCAGCCGCGCCGTTCGCGTTTGGCGCGTACGGCCTTCGGTGCAGTTGGAGGGCCTTAATTGAATTGTCATCCTTGCGGTTGTATCTGGAGTTGAGAGCTCGTCTTGAAGAAGGGCTCGGTCTGGCTTTCTTTTCTCTCGACCACCACCATTCGCAGGATCTCGAAATGGCAAGAATTGCCCGTTTCGCGGCGCTGGCCACCGGCCTCGCAGCCTCTTTCCTTGTTCTTTCCGATCACGCATCGGCCCAGGTCTCGGCCGGCATCAGCCAGTCGCCCGCACGCAAGTCGGACGGTCTGGTCCCCGGCGCCGGTCTCAACGGACCGGTCGGGCCTGGCATCAGCAAGATGCCGCTGGCGCCGACCTCGCTCTACGACAGGGCCGTTGCCAAAGCCGCCAGCAGCCGCGGCGCCGCGCCCGAGATCTCCGGCACGCCTGGCGCGGTCGCATCGTCCGAGCAGGGCGCTCGCGCGGTGTCGGATACCGGCCCCGAGGCCTTCGGCACCTCGACAGCGCCCTACACCACGGCGCGGGTCGCGGTCTCCAAGCTTGGTCCGTCCGGCAATGCAGCCAGGACGCCCGTCACCAGCTTCCCCTACCGCGCCGCCGGCAAGATCTATGCGCGATGGGGATCCAGCTGGTACGTCTGCACCGCTTCGCTCATCAAGAAGGGCGTGCTGATCACCGCCGCGCACTGTGTCTTCAATTACGGCAAGAAGTCCGCCGGCTGGGCCGACGAGGTGCTGTGGTACCCGGCGAACATCTCCGCCAACCGTGCGAAGCAGCCCTATGGCGGCTGGGTGGCGCGGAAAATGTTCGTCCCCACCCCCTACGTCAACGGCACAGACACCTGCGATCCGGGCGCGGTCGGCATCGTCTGCAACAACGACATCGCGACAATCGTCCTGGAGAAGGACAACCAGGGCCGCTTCGTCGGCGATCTGGTCGGCTGGTACGGCTATGCCTGGAACGGCTACTCGTATCGCGCATCGCCGTTCCTCGGGAACGCCCGGGCGGTCCAGATCACCCAGCTTGGCTATCCCGCCGCCTTCGACCAGGGCTATCAGATGCAGCGCACCGACGCGGTCGGATGGTACACCGAAGACGGCGACCTGAGGAACACCCATATCGGCTCGGCCCAGACGGGCGGTTCCTCCGGTGGCCCATGGCTGGTCAATTTCGGCACGCGGCCGAAGGTCGCTTCCGGCCAGGCCTCGCTCGGCAAGTCCGCGGCCTCCAACGTCGTGGTCGGTGTCACCAGCTTCGGCTACGTCCAAGTCGGCGTTAACCACCAGGGTGCGTCGTTCTTTGGCCAGAACCGGCAATATCCCAACGCGAACTACGGAGGCTACGGGGCTGGCAATATCGGCAAGCTCGTGCGTGACACCTGCACGAACCAGCCGGCCTACTGCTGATCAGTCAGCCCTGAGACTACGGC
>JAEYRQ010000102.1 GCA_023435545.1 Pseudomonadota bacterium
CCGAAATCGAACTCGTGGTTGCCCGGCACGAAAACGTCGGGGGCGAACAGATTGAGAAGCTCGACTATATGCAGTCCCTGGTCGAAGCCGGACAGGAGCGAGGGCGAGAAGGCATCGCCGGCGTGGACGAAGACGACATTGCGGCGCGTGTCCCGCTCACGGTTGACGAGGCCGGCGAGCCGGGCGAAGCCGCCGCGGATCTCGCCGGCGTCGATGGTGTCGAGATCGCCGGCGACGATCAGCGTGATCTCCACCCGGTCCGCCGCGCGGACGCCGAGGGGTATCCCGATCGCCAGGGCGGCGACGAGCAGCAGACCCGCAATCCTGTACGGCAGAACCCTCATCACCCATCTCCGACACGAACCGACAGGGCGGGAGCCTCGGCCGAGGCGGTAACCGTCCTGCGACGATACGTTATCGCGAATACCCTTTTGGATTTCCCTACGCCACTTCATATGTTCGGCAAAAGCAATGGACGAGGGCAATGCTCCAGACAAGACCTTCAGCATCGTTCGCGGGCGCGGCGCGCGCGTTTCCGGCCGGACACCCCCCTGTTCCCGGTGGCAGGATCGGCGTCCTCCTGGTCAATCTCGGGACGCCGGACGCCACCGACTACTGGTCGATGCGCCGCTACCTGAAGGAGTTCCTGTCCGACCGGCGGGTGATCGAGACGCCGCGGCTCGTCTGGTGGCCGATCCTCAACCTGATCATCCTGACCAAACGGCCAAGATCCAGCGGCGAGGCCTATGACCTGATCTGGAATCGCGAGAAGGACGAGTCGCCGCTCAGGACGATCACGCGCAGCCAGTCGGACCTGCTCGCATCCCGCCTCTCCGACCTCGGCCAGACCATGGTCGTCGACTGGGCGATGCGCTACGGCAATCCGTCGATCGCCTCGGTGCTCGAGCGGATGGCGAAGGCCGGCTGCGAGCGCATTCTCATCTATCCCCTGTACCCGCAGTACAGCGCCGCGACCACGGCGACGGTGAACGACAAGGCCTTCGAGGCGCTGATGCGAATGCGCTGGCAGCCGGCGGCGCGCACGGTGCCGGCCTATCACGACGATCCGGCCTATATCGACGCGCTGGCCGTCTCGATGCTGAAGCATCTCGAGGCACTGCCGTTCGAGCCGGAGGTGGTGATCGCCTCCTATCACGGGCTGCCGAAATCCTACTTCGAGAAGGGCGATCCCTATCATTGCCATTGCGCCAAGACGACGCGGCTCCTGCGCGAGCGGCTCGGCTGGGACGAGAATCGGCTGATGATGACCTTCCAGTCCCGCTTCGGCAGCGAGGAATGGCTGCAGCCCTATACCGACGAGACGGTGAAGCGGCTTGCGCGCGAAGGCGTGAAGCGGCTCGCGGTCGTCACGCCGGGTTTCGTGTCCGACTGCGTCGAGACGCTGGAGGAGATCGCGGGACAGAACCGCGAGTTCTTCGAGCACGAGGGCGGTGAACAGTTCGCCGCGATCCCCTGCCTCAACGACAGCAACGAGGGAATGGACGTCATCGAGACTGTGGTCCGGCGGGAATTGGCGGGCTGGACGTGAGCGCGGCCGGCCTGTAACGCTGCCGTCTTGCTGGCCGGCCGCCGGCGTAAGACAGTGCGGTCCGGCGCGCTTCAATCGGGCTCCAAGGGGGGGAACGCATGCCGATTGGCCTTGACCTGGTCGCCATCGTCCTGGTCGTCCTGCTGATCCTCGTCGTCTTCGCCGGGGTCAAGCAGGTGCCGCAGGGCTACAATTACACCGTCGAGCGGTTCCGGAAGTACTCCCGGACGCTGCGGCCGGGCCTCGCCCTGATCGTCCCGTTCTTCGACCGGATCGGTCGGCGGATGAACATGATGGAGCAGTTCCTGGACGTTCCGAGCCAGGAGGTGATCACCCGCGACAACGCCACCGTGACGGTCAACGGGGTGGCGTTCTTCCAGGTCTACGACGCCGCACGGGCGAGCTACGAGGTCTCCGATCTCGACAATGCGATCATGAACATCACCATGACCAACATCCGCACGGTGATGGGCTCGCTCGACCTGGACGAACTGCTGTCGCAGCGCGACGAGATCAACTCGCGCCTGCTCAGGGTGGTGGACGCGGCAACCGAGCCGTGGGGCATCAAGATCACCAGGATCGAGATCAAGGACATCAATCCGCCGCGTGACCTCGTCGATGCCATGGCGCGCCAGATGAAGGCCGAGCGCGAGAAGCGCGCCGCGATCCTCGAGGCGGAAGGCGAGCGGCAGTCGGAGGTCCTGAAGGCCGACGGTGAGAAGCAGGCGCTGATCCTCGCCGCGGAGGGACGCCGCGAGGCCGCGTTCCGTGACGCGGAGGCGCGCGAGCGGCTGGCCGAGGCCGAGGCCAAGGCGACCTCGCTGGTGTCGGAGGCGGTGCGCACCGGCAGCATCCAGGCGATCAACTATTTCGTCGCCGAGAAGTATGTCGGGGCGTTGAAAGAACTCGCCGCCGCGCCGAACCAGAAGGTGATGATCCTGCCGGTCGAGGCATCGGCAGTCCTCGGGGCGCTTGGCGGCATCGGCGAGATCGCCAGGGAGGCGTTTGGTCCCGGTGGCGGTCCACGTCCGCCGCAGCCGCCTGCGGGCCCGGCGCCGGCGCCACGGCGCGACCCGCCCGGACCATGGGGGACTG
Organism: Pseudomonadota bacterium; assembly: GCA_023435545.1. Classification (GTDB taxonomy): domain Bacteria; phylum Pseudomonadota; class Alphaproteobacteria; order Rhizobiales; family Tepidamorphaceae; genus Tepidamorphus. Next base: position 2,645 of record JAEYRQ010000102.1, read on the forward strand.
GCTCAGAACCGTCATGATCGAGATCGTCCGGTCCCTCGGCCACTGGAATTGGTGGATCCTCGGCATCCTGCTCCTGGTCGCCGAACTCGTCGTGCCGGGGGTCTACATGCTCTGGTTCGGCCTTGCCGCGCTGGCGGTGGGCATCGTCAGCTTTGCCGTCGATATCGGCTGGCAGGCGCAGATCGTCGCCTTCGGGGTGCTGTCGGTGATCGCCGTCGTGGCATCGCGGCTGATGGCGCGGTCGCGGCCGGGCAGCGGCGAGGCGCCGTTCCTCAACGAGCGGACTGTCGGGCTGGTCGGCCGGAGCTTCGACCTGGCGGACCCGATCGTGGGGGGCTCGGGCCGCATCGTCGTCGACGATACCTTGTGGCGGGTGCACGGTCCCGACATGCCGGCCGGAACGCGTGTCAGGGTGGTCCAGGCCGACGGCGCGCATATCGTGGTCGAGCGGGACGAGTGAGGCGCCCGGGGATCGTTCGAACCAGGAATGAACCTCACGCCGGAGGTGCCCATGGCGAAGGGAATGTCGGGCGGGACAGGCGGGCGCGCAGGTCATCTCGATGCGCTCGACGTGACCGCGAGCCTGAAAAAGGCCGACTACAAGAGGCAATTGAAGAAACTGCAGTCCAAGCTGCTGCGGATCCAGCAGGCCTACCTCCACACCGGGGATTCCGCGGTGATCGTGTTCGAGGGATGGGACGCGGCCGGAAAGGGCGGCACCATCCGATGCATGTCGGCGGTCCTCGACCCCCGCGGCTTCAAGGTGTGGCCGATCGCAGCGCCGCGCCAGTATCACCTCGAGCGTCACTACCTGACCCGTTTCTGGGAACGGCTGCCGCCGCGCGGCGCGATCGCGGTCTTTGACAGGTCCTGGTACGGGCGTGTGCTGGTGGAGCGGGTGGAGGGGCTGGCGGCGGAGCAGGACTGGCGGCGGGCATACGACGAGATCAACGAGTTCGAGCGGCTGCTGAATGCCGACGGCACTCGCATCATCAAGATCTTCCTGCACATCACGCCGGACGTGCAGCTTGCCCGTTTCGCCAAGCGCATGCGCAATCCGATGAAGCGCTGGAAGCTCACCTACGACGATTTCCGCAACCGGGGCCAGTGGAACGAATACGAGGCGGCGATCGACGAGATGGTCGATCGGACGTCGACCGCAATCGCACCCTGGACCCTCATCTCCTCGAACGACAAGCGCCATGCCCGCGTGGCGGCGCTCGGGCTGATCGCGGATCGGCTGGCGAGCGGCGTCAGCCTCGAGCCGGCGCCGCTGGATGCCCAGGTCGCGGCTGAAGCCGCGGCGTTGTTCGACGGATTCGACCTTGGCTGGGAAGGCTCTGGCGACTAGCAGGGGCTGAGCGGGGCGGGTGCCGGCCGGAAAGCCAGGTCACGGCCCTCAGGGTCGATAATCAGGCGGCAGCGGTGGCTCCTCCGCCAGAAGCAGGATGGTGATCCGCCGGTTGGCGGCCAGAAAGGCATCCTCGGGGAATAGCGGTTCGGTATCGGCCTTGCCGGTGACCCCTGCGAACCGGTTATTGGGGACGCCGTGCTCGGCCAGTATCGCCCGGACGGCATTCGCCCTTTCAACGGACAGGTCCCAGTTGCCTCGACCCGGAGTCTCCTCGGCGCGGTCGGAGCTGGTGTGACCGGTGACCAGCAGCCGGTTGGGTAGCTGCCGCAGCACGGGCGCCATCTGTGCCAGAAGTGCCCGCGTGCGCTCGTAGGGCTCGGTGCCGCCGGGCGGGAACATCGAGCGTCCGTCCTGATCGACGATCTGCACGTTGAGGCCTTCGTCCACCTCCTCGACCAGGATCTGGTCGGACAGCTCCATGATCTCCGGCATCTCCTGCCACGCCTGGCGCAGCGACGCGGCGGCGGTGGCGAACTGCCGCGGCTTCTCGATGTCGGTCTTGTCGATGTCGTGGGTGTTCGCCTCCGGCCCCTGCTTGCTGCGCATGTCGTGGCGCTCTTCGGCGAAGTCGGCGTCCTCGGGCTGGCGAACGGTCTCCACGCTGCGCACAAACTCGCGCAGCGGCACGCCGTGCAGCTCGATCATGCCCGAGCGCCGGGAGTCCTCCTTGACACCGAATGCCTCGCGCATGGAGCCGGCGACGATCTGCAGCTTGCGCTCGTCCTGGATCGAGAAGGAGATGATCAGCACGAAGAAGCAGGCGAGCAGCGCCATCAGGTCGCCGAAGGTGACCATCCATTCGGGGACGCCGGATGCCTGGCTTTGTCTGCGTTGACGTGCCATCGGTCGGTCAGGCGCTCGCCGCCGCAAGCTCGTCGCGGTGCTTCTGCGGCAGGTAGGCCACCAGCATCTCGCGGATCAGCGCCGGGCTCTTGGAATCCCGGATCTGCAGGATGCCGTCCAGCACCAGTGTCTGGTTGACCTCCTCGACCTTGGCCTTGAGCGCCAGCTTGTCGGCGATCGGAAGGGCGATCAGGTTGGCGATCAGCGCACCGTAGAGCGTGGTGAGCAACGCGATCGCCATCGCCGGGCCGATCGAGGAGGGATCGCCCATGTTGGCGAGCATCTGCACGAGGCCGACCAGGGTGCCGATCATCCCGAAGGCGGGTGCGGCGTCGCCGATCGCCTTGAAGATTCGCTGACCCTCCTCGAGCCGCTCCAGGTTGAGGTCGCGCTCGCGCTCCAGCGATTCGCGGATGAATTCCGGGTCGTAGCCGTCGGCGATGTACTGCAGGCCCTTGGCCAGGAACTCGTCATCGGTGTCGGCATTCTCGAGGCCCAGCGGGCCCTGCTTGCGGGCGATCTCGGCGAGCTTGGCGATCTCGTCGATGAGTTGGCGCGGCTCGATCTTCCTGTGGGTGAAGGCAATCCGGCCGCCCAGCGCCAGCGCCGAGGCGATGCCGGTGATCGGAAACCGGATCATCGTCGCGGCCATCGCGCCGCCGATCACGATCAGCACGGATGGAAGGTCGGCGAACAGGGCAAAATCGCCGCCGACGAAGATCGCGGCGGCGACCACACCCGTTCCGAACAGAATCCCCAATATCGTGGCGATATCCATGCACGCCCTCGATGGCGGACACGGCGCTGCGTGTCGCCTACGCGATTACTGACGGGCGGATCGTAGCGGGGGGGTTCTAAGGAAACGCTAAACGCCGGCGGGTTCAGGCGACGCCGGCGCGGAGCAGGTCATGCACGTGGACGATGCCGACCGGACGGCCGTCCTCGACCACGAAGAGCGCCGTGAACGGACGCTCCCGCAGGTTCATGACCGCGAGCGCCTCGGACGCCAGTATGTCGGGCCTGACTGTCTTCGGCTGCTCTGTCATGATGTCGCACGCGCGCAGTTCCAGAAGGCCGCGGCTCATGTGACGGCGCAGATCGCCGTCGGTGATGATGCCGGTCAGCCGACCCTCCGAATCGACGATGCCGAGGCAGCCGAGGCTCTTCTCGGTCATGACCACGATCGCATCGGCCACTGAGGTATCGGGGGCGGCGATCGGCAGACGCTCGCCGGTGTGCATCAGATCGCTGACGAGGGTGAGCTGCGCGCCGAGCTGGCCGCCGGGATGCAGCTGTCGGAACTGCTGTGCGGTGAAGCCGCGACTGTCGAGCAGCGAGATCGCCAGGGCGTCGCCGAGGGCGAGCTGCATCAGGGTGGACGTGGTCGGCGCGAGGCCGTGGGGGCAGGCCTCGGAGGCGCGCGGCAGTGCGAGCACAACGTCGGCGGCCAGGGCGAGGGTGGAGTCCGGATTGGAGGTGATCGCCACCAGCGGGACCCGGAACCGCCGCGAATAGTCGACGATGGCGCGCAGTTCCGCCGTCTCGCCCGACCACGACAGAGCGATCACCACGTCGTCGCCCGGCGTGATCATGCCGAGGTCGCCGTGGCTGGCTTCCGAGGGATGCACGAAGAAGGCGGGCGTCCCGGTGGAGGCGAGCGTCGCGGCGAGCTTCTGTCCGACATGGCCGCTCTTGCCCATGCCGGTGACGATGACCCGGCCGCGCGCGGCGCGCAGCAGGTTTGCGGCGGCGACGAACCCCGCGCCGAGACCGTTGCGCAGGGCGGCGACGAGTTCGGAGAGCCCGGACTGCTCGACCTCGAGGGCGCGAAGCGCGGATTCGATCAACCGCGCGTCGGACGCGGGTTCCGGGGCACGGGACTTGAGGGCGACCATGTTTCTCCAGATCCTCCACGCCACCGGCGGACTCCGACGCGGGATGCCACGGCATAGCACATTTCCGCGCCAGGACGCAGCGCCACGACGGGGCGCGCGCTTAAGCCGCTGTTAACCATGATTTACGTAGGCTTGACATCATTCCGAAGGCCGCGCTGCCGCAGCGTTCCCGGATCGACAGCACGGGGTTCGCGGTCCGTGATCACCGCCCGCTACTGGAAATCTTCGGCCGCATTGTGGCTTGCGCTTGCCTCCGTCCTGTGGACGGCGCCGGTGCAGGCCCAGTCGTTCGATGATTTCGAGGCGGGGCTGAGGGGCGCGACCGACGATCCCACGGTAACCGGCATAGAGGCGGCGGCCGACGAGGACGCCTGGCTCGCGGATACCGCGCTGGAGGAGATCCCGGACGGCCCGGTGCGGGCAGGAATCATCGACGACGAGGATCCCTACGCGGCGCTCGGCATCCGGCTGGGCTCGTTCCTGCTCTATCCCTCGATCGAGGGCTATCTCGGCCATTCGAGCAACGTCTATTCGCAGACGATCGACCCGGTCTCGGGCGGCTACTACCGGGTGGTGCCCGACCTGATCATCGAATCCGACTGGTCGCGGCATCTGCTGCGCGGCCGGGTCGCGGCCGACCACGAATCCTTCTTCGACTATTCAGGTGAGACCACCACCGCCTTCGATTCGGAGATCGAGGCGCGGATAGACGTGTCCTCCAAGGATCTCCTCGGCTTCAGGGCGGCCTATTCGATCACGCCGGAGAGCCGTGGCGATCCCAACGTGCCGCAGGCCGTGGTCAATCCGCCGGATTCGGAGCTCGCGCAGGTCGAGGGAAGCTACACCCATCGGTTCGGCCGGATCGAAATGGCGATTCGCGGCGGCATCGCCAGGACGTCCTATGACGATGCGGTCCTGCTGGATGGGACGGTCGTCGACAATTCAGACCGAGACTACCGCGAATACGCAGGCGCCCTTCGTACGAGCGTCGACATCGACGAGGGGTCGCGGGCCGTCTTCGTCGAAGTCGGCGTGAACCGCCGGAAATATGACCGGCAGTTCGACGACAACGGCGTCGAGCGCGGCTCGCGCGGCTATGACGTGCTGGTGGGCGTGGTGTTCGAGCAGGGGGAGCCGCTGTCTGGCGAGGTCGGCATCGGCTACCAGAACCAGATCCAGGACGATCCGAACCTGCCCGACATCAACGGGCTGATGATCCGCGGCTCGCTGGTCTGGCAACCGACCGCGTTGACCACCGTCACTCTCGACGGCTCCATCCTGCCGGAGGAGGCGACCCTGGACCCGACCGCATCGGGCGCCAGGGTCTACACGGTCGATCTCGGCGTGAGCCATGCGCTCAGACGCAACCTCATCGCCTCGGCCGGCGCCGGGTTCTCCGAATCCCAGTACATCGGCTCCGCGCGCGTCGAACGCGACTATGCCGTCACCGCGGGCCTCGAATACCTCGTCAGCCGCTGGCTGTCGTTCAAGCTCAACGCCTCGCACACCCGCTACGATTCCAACATTCCCGGCGAGGACTACGACGAGACCCGCGTGGAGGCGGGGATCCGGCTGCAGCGATAGCGCAGTACCCCAGGCGGACTGTCAGGACGAGAGCAGGTCGGCGATCGAAGCGCGGAAATCGTCCGCGATGTCCGGTCGCGCCAGGGCATAGGCGATGTTGGCCGTCAGGAAGCCGATCTTCGAGCCGCAGTCGAAGGTGCGGCCGGCGAATCGGTAGCCGTAGAACGGCCGGGTCTCCATGAGGCGGATCATCGCGTCGGTGATCTGGATCTCGTCGCCGGCACCGCGCTCCTGGCGCTCGAGGACCGGGAAGATCTCCGGCTCCAGGATATAGCGGCCGGTGATGATGAGGTTGGACGGCGCGGCTTCCGGCTTCGGCTT
>JAEYRQ010000138.1 GCA_023435545.1 Pseudomonadota bacterium
GCGCGTGCCGGATCGGTTGGCGTGGCGCGCCTTCCGGATCGGCGACGGGCTCGGGCGGCTCGGCTGGCGGAGCCCGATGCGCTCGACCGCACTGTCCGCCGTCACAGCCGGCATCACCGGCGACCCCGGGCCATGGGCGCAGGCCGGCGGCACGCCGCCGCGGCCGCTGGAGCGCACGCTCGCGGCGATGCCCGCCACCGTCCAGGAACGCTGGTACGCGCGCATCTGGCTGGTGCGGCCGATGGCGATTGCGACGCTGTCGCTGTTCTGGATCGTCACCGGCCTCGTCGCCCTGCTGCGCGCTGATCTCGCGATCGCCATTCCGACGGCACACGGTGTGCCGGGACCGCTCGCGGCGGTCTTCGTCCATGCCGGCGCCGTCGCCGACATCCTGCTCGGCGTCGGCGTGATGCTCCGCCAGACACACCGGGCCGCATTGTGGGGGATGCTGGCGCTGACGGCTGCCTATCTCGTGCTGGCGAGTGTCGTCGCGCCGGGCCTTTGGCTCGATCCGCTCGGCGCGCTGGTCAAGGCGGTGCCGGCGGCCCTGCTCGCCCTGTTCGTGCTGGCCGTATCGGCGGAGCGTTAGGTTGGTCGGGGCGGGAAGGTCTCGCTCCCCGCCCGAACGCCCACCCTAGAGGATCTCGACCTTGCCGGTGGCGATCTCGTAGACGCCGCCGACGACGCGGATCTGCTGCGAGGACGCAGCTTCCTTCATGATCGGCTCGGCCGTGTTCAGCCGCCCGACATTGAGGCGGACGTTCTCCGCGATCGAGGCCTCGAGCAGATTGGCCGGGTTGGACTTCTTCGCCTGCTCGACCGCCGGCTTGATCGAGTCGATCAGATCCGGCAGGTGGCCCGGCAGCTCCAGGTTGTCGCTGAGGACCTTGATCGCGGCATCGACCGCGCCGCAGGAAGAATGGCCGAGCACCATCACCAGCGGAGCGCCGAGGAACTTCACCCCGTATTCGAGGCTCGCCAGCCCGTCGTCGTCGACGAAGTTGCCCGCCAGCCTGACGACGAACAGATCGCCGGGGTTCTGGTCGAAGACCAGTTCAGGAGCGACGCGGGCATCCGCGCAGCTGAGGATCGCCGCGACCGGATACTGACCGGCCGCGCGTGCCGCGCGCCCGGCCGAGAAATCACGGACCTCCGGCGTGTTGGCGACATAGCGGGCGTTGCCGGCCATCAGCCGGTCGAGCGCCTCCTGCGGCGAGATCATGTTCTGGGGCTTGGCGACGGTGTCCGCCCAGGCCCGGCGCGGCAGCATCGCCGCGCCGATGGCGGCGCCAGCTGCGCCGAACATGAACGCGCGGCGGGATGATACGTGACGCTCGATTGTCTCGCAGGAACTGCACATGGGTTTTTTCCTAAACGTTGCCTCGGTGCGGCGAACGGTAGGCGGCGCGGGTTAACACCCGCAAAATCGTCAGAGGCAATCAGTGCGGAAACTTTGCGGCTAATCCGGGCGATCAGCCGCGCCGCGGACCGATCATGTCCTTGGCCGCCAGCGCCGCGCCGCCGGTGATCAGCAGGCAGGCGGCGAGGATCAGCCAGGTCGGCTCGGCGAAGCCCGCCGCGATCAGGATCCCCGTCGACAAAAGCGGCGCAGCATAGGAGCTCGCGCCCAGCACCTGGATGTCGCCGTGCTTGACGCCGTAATCCCAGACGTAGAACGCGGCACCCACAGGCAGCAGGCCGAGGGCGGCGACCGCCAGCCATTCGACCGCATCGGCCGGCCAGACCGTGGCCTCGAGCGCGATATGGCTGACCGCCGACAGCACGGCGGTGGCGAGGCAGAAGCCGGTGACGACATCGGTCGGCACCGCGGCGAAGCGCCTGGAGGCGACCGAATAGGCCGACCAGGTGAGTGCGCAGACGAGGGCGGCCGCGTAGCCGAGCGCATAGCGCGATTCGAATTCGAACCCCCGGCCCTTGGTGACGATCAGCACGGCGCCCGCGAGCCCAAGCAGGCCGCCGGCGACATGGTGGAGGCGCAGGCGCTCCCCCGGCAGGAGCGCGGAGAACAGCACGATCAGGAGCGGCCACAGATAGGCGATCAGCCCGGCCTCCACTGCCGGCGCGTTCCTGAGCGCGGTGAAGTAGAAGAAGTGGTAGCCGAACAGCCCGCTGATCCCTAGCGCCCAGACGATTGCCGGCTGTCTCAGGCTTGCCCTCGCCGACGGCACGGCGATCCAGCGCATGAGGCCGATCGAGCCGCCGATCAGGAAGCACATCGCGGCAAGCTGGAATGGCGGCACCGAACCGCTGGCCGCGGTGAACAACGCCAGCAGCGACCACATCAGCACGGCGGTGAAGCCGATCAGCGTGGCGCGAAGCCTTCTTCGGCCGACGTCGGTGGATGTGTCGGTGGTGTGCGCGGCGTCCATGGCGCCGCCGCTTGCCACAGACGACCCGCCGGCGCAAGCGGGCCGGTGGCCTCTAGATCATCACCACCGCGACATAGGCGCAGTAGCCGATGAACAGTGTCGCGCCCTCCGCCCGCGTCACGCGGCTGCCGGTGGCGGCGAAGATCGTCATGACCAGGATGACCCCGATCATCAGCGGCAGGTCGAACCGGACGATCTCGGCGGGCACCGACAGCGGATGGGCGAAAGCGGTGACGCCGGCGATTCCCAATACGTTGAAGATGTTCGACCCGACGATATTGCCGTAGGCGATCTCGGGCTGGCGCCTGAGGGCGGCGACGAGGGAGGTGGCCAGTTCCGGCAGCGATGTCCCCACGGCGACCACGGTCAGCCCGATGATCGTGTCGGATACGCCGAGAATCGCCGCGAGATCGACCGCGCCGGAGACCAGAAGCCGGGCGCCGACCACGAGCCCGAGGAAGCCCAGCAGGACGAGTCCTACGTCGAGGAGCGCACCCGCTGGACCAGCCCGAGGCTTGGAACCGCCCGTCACATCCTCGCTCGGGGGATGCCGGCGCTCCTGATGCCAGACGAACCAGAGATAGCCTGCCAGCGCCAGCACCAGGAGCACGCCGTCGAACCGGCTGAGCATGCCCTCGGCGGTCAGCGCCAGCAGAACCAGAGCGGCGGCCAGCATCAGTCCACCGTCGCGTGTGACGGTGCGGACGGGGCACAGGATCGGACAGACCAGCGCCGCGATGCCGAGGATCAGCAGCACATTGGCGATGTTGGAACCGACGATGTTGCCGAGCGCGATGCCCGGCACGCCAGCGACGGCCGCCTGCAGGCTGGTCACCAGCTCCGGCATCGAGGTGCCGAAGCCCACGACCGTCAGCCCGATCATCAGCGGCGAGACGCCGAGCCGGATGGCGAGGGCAACCGATCCCCTGACCAGGAGCTCGCCGGCCACGAACAGCAAGACAAGGCCGCCGAGCAGGGCCAGTCCGGTCGTCACGATATCTCGCCTCCGTTGCGCCGCATCTCGGGCGACGGTCCGGATATGATATCGCGAGGGCGGATTCGCCACCCCCGCTGAGGGATTTTACCGCTGCGGGTCCGGCAATCCTGACCGCGCGCGTGGCATCAGGCCCGAGGGCGTCAGGCCATGTACTGCCCGCCATTGGCGGTGAGCGTCGATCCGGTGATGAAGCCGGCTGCCTCGGAGGCCAGGAACACCACGCAGCGGGCGCTCTCCTCCGGTTCGCCCAGCCGGCCGACCGGGATCTGGCCGATGATCTTGGCGCGAACGTCCTCGGCCACAGCCATCACCATGTCGGTGGCGATGTA
>JAEYRQ010000139.1 GCA_023435545.1 Pseudomonadota bacterium
TCCTTCAGGCCAGGGGGCGACTGGAGCTGCTCCAGATCGTCGGGCGCATCGATGATCATCTGCACCCGCACGCCCGCCTGCTGCACCTCGCGCAGCCACTTGGCGAACAGCGGCACGTGAAAGATCATGATCATGTCGCACTTGAGCAGCGCCTCCAGCGTGCCCTTGCACTTGCCGATCGTCGGCACGCCGACCTTCGTCCAGCCGGGGATCATGTTGACGCACATCTCGTAGATGTCGAAGCCGATCTCGTCGGCGGCGGCAAAGGCGGCCTGAATGTATTCGCGCCGCGTGCCGAGGTCGGACACGATCGCCACCGTCTGGCCCGGCGTCACCTTGCACAGTTCGAACTGCTTCCTGAACAGCCCGGTCAGCTTTGCAGGATTGAGCTCCTGCGTCCGGATCCCAGCTTCCATGTGCACCCTCCGCTGGCGGTGGAATCCGCCCTTGCACCGAAAGCTATCCGGCGTCCAAAGCTCCTGTCAATATCGAACGGCGTTCTTTAATGTGCGACTGGTGACGTCGAGTCGGGGTACAGGTGCGGTGCTTCGGCTATCTCGCCGAGCAACATGTCCGCCGTCATCTGGACAATCGCGCCGAGCCGTTCGGAACGTCCCTTCAGCTTCGCTCCCAGCACGAAGCCGTCGAATGCCATGTAGGCGAGATGGGCGAAGGCGTCGTCGCCCTCCAGCAGGTGCCTTCGGTCGGGCGGCAGACAGTCGGCCAGCATCCGGGTAAGGCGGCTTTCCAGGAATCGCAGCAGTTCGCGGTTGTAACTGTCCTCCGGCCCGCATAGCGCCAGCCCCTGGATGAGGTTGGCGGCCAGGTTGTTGTCGGCGGTCGGAATGTCGCCCCACAACGCGGTCAGCAGCCGCTCCAGCCGAGTCCGCGGATCGGCGATTCGCGACAGTTCCAGGTCGAGCAGTTCGAACTGCCGGAACAGCCAGGGTGACATCACGGCCCAAAGGATATCGAGCTTCGAGCCAAAATAGACGTAGGTGTTCGATTGCGACAGGCCGGCCCGCCGCGCGATCTCCGCAACGGAGGTACGGGCGTATCCCTTCTCCGAGAACAGCTCGAACGCGGCCTGCAGGATCGCATCGCGCACCTCAGCCTTCTTAACCTGAGCCATGCGTCCCTCGCGCTCTGTGCCGGGTGCCGCGCCCCGTTCCGGTCAGTCTGCAAACGTTATGGCAATAATGATGTGCGTTCAATAAAGCAGGTTGTCGCACCGGTCCCGCGCGGCTGAGGCCCTCGACACGCGGCCCGTCCCGGATACATGCATTCCAGAACGGGGCCGGGGCATGGGCGACACTGGTTGGCCTTCAGGCGCGTCGCCTCGCGAGCCGCGGCATCGTCCCCCGACGGGTCACATGAGGCGGCGGAGGTGGCTGACGACCTGACCGGTCCATCCCTGATGTGCTTTCAGGGCTTTCGGAAACAGTCCCGGCAGCGCGAGGAGGGCGGCGGCTACGCACTCCGCCTGGCGCGGCTCGCCGTCGAGCGCCGCACGGATTTCGGCCTCGCGCGGGTCGTTCAGCGGCTCGGGGCGGAGCGCGTATGCCATCCAGGCGGCGGTGACCAGGGCGAAGCTTCCGGCATCGCCCCCGCGCGCCAGCACCTCGGCTGCGGGCTCGAAAATCCGGGGCGGCAGCTTCTGGGTGCCGTCCATCGCGATCTGCACGGTGCGGTGATCGATCGCCGGATTGGCGAAGCGCGCCAGCAGCGCCTCGGCATAGGTCGACGGATCGACGCCGGGAACGGGACCGAGCGTTGCCGCAGCCGCCGCCAGATGCGCCCGCGCCGCGGCCAGGATAGCGGGGTCGCCGATCGCCTCGCGCACGAAGGTATGGCCGCCCAGCACACCCAGATAGGCCATCAGCGAATGGGTGCCGTTCAGCATCCTGAGCTTCATCCGCTCGTAGGGCGCGACATCGTCGACGAACAGCGCACCGGCACGGTCCCAGGCCGGGCGGCCGGCCGCGAAGCGCTCCTCGATTACCCATTGTGCGAACGACTCCGCCTCGACCGCCAATCGGTCGGTCCGGCCGATCAGCCGGGTGGCGTCGGCGAGCGTCGCCTCGGTGCTGGCCGGTGTGATCCGGTCCACCATTGTCGAGGGAAACGGCACCGCCGCCGCGATCCAGTCCGCCAGAGCCGGATCGCTGCGGGTGGCGAAATCCAGCACCAGCCGGCGCAGGACGTGCCCGTTGCCGGCCAGGTTGTCGCAGGACAGCGGCGTGAACGGCGTGAGCCCCGCCGCATAGCGGCGCGCAAGACCCGCGGCGATCAGGCCGACTGCCGTGCGCGGCCACTCCGGGGAAGCGAGATCGGCGGCGATGTCGGGGCGGGTCATGTCAAGTCCGCCTGTGGCCGGGTCGATCCCGTAGGCCTTCTCGGTAATCGTCAGGCTGACGACGCGGATCGCGGGGTCAGCGATCCGCGCCAGGATCGCCTCGGGCGCGATGCCACGCAGAACGGAACCGACCACCTGCGCCTTGGTGCCGTCGCCGTCGCGGGTCAGCAGCGTGTAGAGGCCGTTCTGCGCCGTGAAGGTCTCGGCCGCCCCGGCCGAGCGCAGGCCGGCGGCGAGGATCCCCCAATCACCATCCGCTGCCGTGATCGCCCCGTCGGCGTAGGCCGCCGTGTGGCTGCGGAAGAACGCGCCGGGTCCCAGATGCAGGATGCCCGCGCGCAGGCGGGTGCGATCATAGATCGGTTTCGCGACGGTGTCCGGCAGGTCCTCCAGGTCGGTCAGCGGGCGGCTCACAGGTGATAGGCCCTCTTCGCCGCGTGGTAGCTCAGATCGGCCGCGTATCGCTCGGCTTCGGGCCTGTCGAGCCGATGCTCGACGACCAGACGGGCGAGGAAGGCCGCCACCGCCCGGCGCCAGACGTCGTGGCGGGCGGGGATCGACAAGAGCGCGCGGGTGTCGTCGTTGAAGCCGGCCAGGTTGGCGAAGCCTGCAGTCTCGACCGTCTGCTCGAAATAGCGGCGCATCCCCTCGGCGCTGTCGTGGAACCACCAGGGCGGCCCCAGCATCAGGCAGGGCCAGTAGCCGGCCATCGGCGCCAGTTCGCGCGAATTGGTCGCCTCGTCGAGGTTGAACACGATCAGCCGGAACCCCGGCGCGGTGCCGTACCGGTTGAGGAGCGCGTCGAGCCCGCCCACCCAGTCCATGCGATGGGGAATGTCGGCACCCATGTTGGGACCGCGCGCGGCCAACATGGCCCGGTCGGTGGAGCGACGCGATCCTGTATGAAGCTGCATCACCATGCCATCCTCGGTCGACAGGCCGGCCATCTCGGTCAGCATCTGGGCACGGAAGAGCTCCGCCTCGGCTGAGCTCAAGGTCCCTGCGCGGGCGCCGTCGAGCAAGCGCTGGCAGTCGGCCGGCATGAGGTCGGCGGTCATCGCGGTCGGGGCGCCGTGATCGGTGGCGGTCGCTCCCAGCGCGCGGAAGGCGGCGCGGCGGCGGCGGTGCGCCTCGATCAGGTCGGGCCAGCGACCCGTGTCGCAGCCCGTCATCTCGCCGAGCCGCGCCAGACCGGCGGCGAATCCCGGCGCATCCGGGTCGGTGAGCGCGTCCGGGCGGTAGGTCGGCCGCACCCGCGCACCCCAACCCAGCCGACCCAGCTCCTCGTGATGCTCGAGCGTGTCGAGCGCGCCATCGGTGGTGGAGATCACCTCCACCCCGAAGCGGTCGAGCAGCGCCCGGGGCCGGAAGCGCGGTTCGGCCAGCGTCACCCCGATGTGGTCGTAGAATTCATCGGCATTGGCCGCATTGAGCCGCTCCGGGCAGCCGAGAACCGCCCCCATCGCATGATCGACCCAGATCCCCGAGGGTGTGCCGTCGAAGAGATGGTAGTGCTTGGCGAAGGTCCGCCAGGCCTCCCGCGGCCCGGCGACGGGGGCTCCATCCCGCCGCGGTATGCCCAGCGCGTCGTAGTCCACCCCCTGGCTGCGCAGCATCCTGATCAGGTAGTGGTCGGGGATCACCAGCAGGTTCGCTGCGTCGGTGAACGGGATGTCGGTTGCGAACCAGGCCGGATCGGTGTGGCCGTGCGGGCTGACGATCGGCAGGTCGCGCACGCCGTCGTAGAGATCGCGGGCGACACGGCGCGTGACGGGATCGGCCGGCAGCAGCCGTTCGGGATGCAGGAACCCGTCGCCGGTCGTCATGCGAAGGCTCCGGTCGCTCTGAGCGCGCGTTCGACCCCGCGCAGCTCCGCCAGTCCGCGCAGTCGACCGACCAGCGGATAGCCCGGCTGGGCGGGGCGGTTGTGATCGTCGACAATCTCCTGGCCGTGATCGGGCCGCATGGGGATCTCGGCGTCCGCTCGCCCCTCGTTTCGTCGCCGTGCCTCCTCGCGCAGTACGGCGGCGACCAGCGCGATCATATCGGTGTCGCCTTCCAGGTGCTCGTCCTCGAAGAAGGAACCGGCCAGCGTGGTCCCCTCGCGGCGGACATTGCGCAAGTGCAGGAAATGCACCTTGGGGCCGAACCGGTCCATGATTGCCGAAAGATCGTTGTCCGGCCGCGCGCCGAGCGACCCCGAGCACAGCGTCATGCCGCTGGCGGGACTGTCCACCGCGTCGAGGATCGCCGCGTAGTCGTCGGCGGTGGACATGATCCGCGGCAGACCCAGCAGCGGAAACGGCGGATCGTCGGGATGACAGCACAGCCGCTGACCCAGCCGTTCGGCCACCGGCACCACCTCGGACAGGAAGTCGATGAAATGCGCGCGCAGGCGCTCCGCCGGGATCGGGCCGTATTCGGCGAGATGGGCGCGCACCGCGGCGAGGTCCATCGCCTCTGTCGCACCCGGCAGGCCCATGGTGATCGAATCCGCCAGCGCGCGGCGGGCATCCTCGTCCATCCCGGCCGCACGGGCGGCGGCGGCCTCGATAACCTCGAGCGCGAAATCGGCCTCGGCGCGGGAGCGCTCGAGAATGTGGATGTCAAAGGCCGCGAAATCCACGATGTCGAACCGCATGCAAGTCGCGCCGGAGGGCCGGCGCCAGCGCAGATCGGTGCGCGTCCAGTCGAGCACCGGCATGAAATTGTAGCAGATCACCTCGATGCCGGCCGCGGCGAGGTTCTGCAGCGACTGCTTGTAGGCCTCGATGTGAAGGCGCCAGTCGCCCTTCTGCTTCTTGATGTCCTCGGACACCGGCAGACTCTCGACCACCTCCCAGGCCAGACCCGAGGGACTGCCATCGGATCGGCGCGCGACCTCGGCCTGCCTGCGGGCGATCTCGTCCGGGGTCCAGACAACGCCGTTTGGCAGGTGATGCAGCGCGGTGACGACGCCCGCCGCGCCGGTCTGGACAATGTCGTCGATATGGATCGGGTCGGCCGGACCGAACCAGCGCCAGGTGTGTCTCAAGTTCGCGCTCCGTCGGCAATCGCCTGCGCCTCGATCGCCAGCCGGGTGGCGACCAGCGCATGGCCCGGCGGCAGGGCCGTCTCGGTCCTGTCACGCACGTCGGCGAGGAAACGGGAGAAGTAGGTTAGCGGCTCGGTGCTCGCGTCGATGTGGCGGGTGCCGTGCCGGTCGATCAGGAACAGGTGGTCGGCGCCGGGGCGACCAGCGATGTCGACATATTTGCGCAACTCGATGCTCCCCTCGGTCCCCGTCAGGAACAACCGCCCGTCGCCCCAGGTCGGCAGCCCGTCGGGGGTGAACCAGTCCACCTTGATGAAGCCGCGTGCACCCTCGCCCTCGAGCAGGATGTCGCCGCAATCCCGGAAGTCCGGGATATCTGGCAGCGCGCGATTGGCCGTATGGGCGGCGACGATCCGGGCCGTGTCGGCGCCGGTGTAGTGCAGGAACTGATCGATCTGGTGGCTGCCGATATCGGTGAGGATCCCGCCGAAGGCTTCGGGCCGGAAGAACCAGTCCGGCCGGATCGCACGGTTCAGCCGGTGCGGCCCGAGCCCCGTCGTCTGAATCACCTGGCCGATGGCACCGTCGGCCACCAGCCGCGAGGCGAGCACGCACGCCCTGACGATCAGCCGTTCGGAGAAGCAGATCGAGAGAAGCTGGCCGGTTGCGGCGGCGACCCGCTCGAGTTCGGCGACCTGATCGAGCGAAATCGCGCCGGGCTTGTCCAGCATCACGTCCTTGCCGGTCTGCATGGCGCGGATCGCGATCGCCGGACGGTCTGCGGGAATGGCCGCCGAGAGGATCACCTGGATGTCGGGATCCTCGAACAGTTCTTCCCGGTCGCGCGGCTCGAGATCGGGGAACCGCTCGCGGAATCCGGCCAGCACGCGCGGATCGCTGGTCTCGGGGCAATAGCCGGCGCAGACCGCACCAGCCGCGAGGCACTCGCCGACCATGTGGTAGATGTGGCGGTGATCGAGGCCGATGGCGGCGAAGCGGACCGTCATGGCTGCACCCGGACGGGTGAGCCCGTCCTCCCGGTCTCGATCAGCGCGTCGATCAGGCGATGGACCTTCAGCGCCTCCTCCCCGGTCACCTTGGGGTCGCGCCCCTCGGCGATCGCCTCGGCGAAATCGGCCATCACGGCGCGGTGGAAGTCGTGCGGGAAGGCCATCGGATCGGCGCCGGTGCCGCCCGCGGCGATCTCCGCCTCGACGCGCTCCTGGCTGCCGTCATGGAACTGCGCCAGCAGCGTACCGCCGCGCAGCGCCAGGGTGCCGCGCTCGCCGGTGATCGCGATCTCCTCGTGGAAGCCAGGATAGGCGGCGGTGGTGGCTTCGATCGTTCCCAGCGCACCATCGGCGTACCGCGCCGCCGCGCAGACCAGATCCTCTGTCTCCATTCGATGCACCGAGGTGGTGGTGGCGAAGCCGGTCACCGTTTCGACCGGTCCGACCAGCGACAGCATCAGGTCGAGCGTATGGATCCCCTGGGAGATCAATACCCCGCCGCCATCGCGGGCGAAGGTGCCGCGGCCGGGTTCGTCGTAGTAGCTCTGCGGTCGCCACAGCCGGATCGTGGTGGAGCAGGCAACGATCGACCCGAGCGCTCCCGAGACGATCAGTTCGGCGGCGCGCATCCCGGCCGGGCGGAAGCGGTGCTGCAGCACGACGCCAAGCCGCACGCCGGCCGCTCGGCAGCCATGAACCAGCGCCTCGGCCCGCGCGGTGGTGATGTCGAGCGGCTTCTCCATCAGCACATGCTTGCCGGCCTTTGCGCAGGCGAGGCCGATGTCCGCATGGGTATTGGCGGGCGTGAACACCGCAACCGCCTCGACCCTCTCGTCGGCCAGTATTGTCTCCAGGCTGTCGGCAAGCGGGAACGGAAACCGCTCCGCGAAGGCGGCGCGACGCTCCGGCGACGGCGCGTAGGCGTGCAGTACCTCGACACTCTCGGCCAGATCGACGAGGCCCCGGGCGTGCGGGGTCACGGCCATGCCCAGGCCCACGATGGCAAGTCGAAGACGGCTCATTCCGGGATTCCTCTCATGGCCCGAGCCAGCGCAGCGGCGCCTGGGTCAGCGCCGGGACGAAGGCGACCAGCAGCAGCACCGCGATCATCGCCGCCAGGAAGGGCAGCACGGCGCGGAAGGTTGCCACCTGATCTGCCCCGCCAGCGCGGGCGGTGGTGAAGATCAACACCCCAAGCGGCGGCGTCAGCGCGCCGATGACCAGGTTCATGACGATGATCAGGCCGAAGGTGATCGGATCGAAGCCGGCCAGCACCACCAGCGGCACCAAGATCGGCACGAGGATGACCAGCGCCGCGATCATCTCCATGAACAGCCCGACGATCAGCAGGAAGAAGTTGACCGCCAGCATCAGCAGCCAGGGCTGCTCGACCAGGACGGCAAGGCTCGCCGCGATCTTCTGCGGCACGCGCTCGAAGGCCAGCACCCAGGCGAAGGGCGCGGCGGCGGCGATGATGATGACGATCACCACCGTATCGAGCACCGCCTCGCGAATGGCCGCGACCAGATTGCGGCCGGTCAGCTTGCGGTAGATGAAGGCACCGCAGAGCAGCGCGTAGATCATCGCGATCGCGCCGGCCTCGGTGGCGGTGAAGACGCCGAAGCGCACGCCGCCGACGATGAGAACGGGCAGGATCAGCGCCGGGATCGCCAGCGACAGTCCGCGCAGCCGCTCGGAGGCGCTCGCCTTGGGCATGTCGCCGCCATAACCGCGCCGGCGCGACAGCACGGCCACGACAATCATCAGCGCCGCGGCAATCATCAGGCCGGGCACGATCGTGGCGACGAACAGCGCCCCCACCGAGACAGAGGCAAGCGCGGCATAGATGATGAGGCCGAGGCTCGGCGGGATCAGGTTCGCCAGCGTCGAGCCCGCCGCGGTCAGGGCCGCGGCAAAGGGCCGGTCGTAGCCGCGCCGCGCCATCTCCGGCACGAGCAGCTTGGCGATGGTGGAGGCATCGGCGGTGGACGAGCCCGACACGCCGGCCAGCATGGTGTTGGTGACGACGTTCGCCTGGGCCAGGCCGCCGCGCAGGTGGCCGACCAGCATCATCGCCAGTTCGACGAGCCGCGGCGTTATCCCGCCCGCGTTCATGACGGCGGCGGCGAGGATGAAGAACGGGATCGCCAGCAGCGTGAACGAGTTGAGCGAGGCGCCCATGTTCTGCGAGATGGTCACCAGCAGGATCGGGTTGGCCGAGGCGAAGGCGGTGAAGGCGCCGAGCAGTAGCGCGAAGGCCACCGGCACCCCGGCCAGGATCGCGCCAAGGCCGACGGCCACCAGCACCCAGGGGCCGCTGGCCTGACTGTAGAGCGCGCCGGCGCCCTCGCGGATCGCCCAGTAGGCGAGCCCCCCGCAGACGAGCGCCGCCGCGCCTTGCAGGAACCCGCGCCGACCGTCCGGCCAGAACAGGAAGAACAGGTTGAACGCCGCCCCAACGGGCACCGCCAGGAACAGGTACTTCATGGGAAGCTGCAGCGCGGGCGAGGCCGCGATGGCGCGGCGGACATAGTCCATCCCGTGCACCAGCAGCACGATGCTGACCGTGACCATCGTCGCCGAGATCAGGAACATCAGCACGGCGCGTGCCCGCTCCGGCAGCATCCGCGGCAGGACGTCGATGGCGATGTGGATGGCCCGCCCGGTCGCCAGCGCCATTCCGAGCATCACCGCCCAGGCAAACGCCCAGGTCGCGACCTCCTCCGGCCACGGCAGCGCCGAGCGGAAGCCGTATCGCATCACGACCTGCAGACAGGCGACCGCGACCGCGGTCAACACCAGTGCGATGCAGGCCGCCTCAAGCGCGAGGTCGACCAGCCTGCGCACGGCCGCGGCCCGTGCGAAGCCGGGCGCCGCCACGGCGGCGCCCGAAGGAGTCCTCGCATTCATGCCGAAGATCTTAGCCCAGGGAGCGGATCGCGGCGATCATCTCCGCCGTCTCCGGGCTGACCGATCCCATCTGCTCGAACAGCGGCTCGGTCTTCTCTTCCATCAGCGCCAGCTGATCGGGCGGCAGCACATAGACCTCGACGCCCTGGGACTTCAGCGTCTCGAGCGTCTGGTCGGCGAGTTCGCGGTTGGTCTTGCGCTGCTCGGCGAAGACCTCCTGCGCCGAGGTGCGGACAAGCTCCTGCAGGTCGGCCGGGAGGCTGTCGAGCCAGGCGGCGTTGACCCGCACCGCCTTGGGCAGGAACCAGTGCCCGGTCATGGTCAGGTTCTTGGCCTGTTCGTAGAACTTGAACCCTTCGATCGAGAAGACATCCGAGTCGATCGCGTCGATGATGCCGGTCGACAGCGCCGCGTACTGCTCCGAATAGGGCAGCGGCGTCGGTGCGGCACCGAGCAGCGACCAGAAATCGACCCATATGCGCAGCTGCGGCACGCGGATCTTCAGTCCCTGCAGGTCGTCCAGCGTTTTTACCGGCCGCTTCGCCAGGATGTGCCGGAATCCGGTCTCGCCATAGGCGACGAATTCGACGCCGGTCTTCTCGCGCGCGATCTCGGAGGCACGGCGGCCGAGTTCGCCCTGAAGGACGGCATCGACATGCGCCTCGTTCTTGTAGATGAACCCGGGCGCGCCTCCCAGCGCGGCGATCTCGGGCGCGATCGCCTCCTCGCTGTCGGGACCCGCGGTCGTGACCTCGATGGTGCCGATCCGGCTGCCCTCGAGTGCCTCGGCGAGCCCGCCGAGCTGTGCGGCGGGGAAATGCTGCGCGTCGATCCGCCCGTCCGAACGCGTCTTCAGGATTTCGGCCCAGCTGTCGAAGGCGTTGGTGATCGGCGTGCCGATACCCTCGGTGTGGGCGATGCGGCAGACAAAGGTTTCCTGCGCGAGCCCGCGGGTGGCAATCGCCGGCATCGCCAGCGCGGCGGCACCGGTGGCCAGGAAGGCCCGGCGGGTGACAGGAACTGCGGTGCGTGATCTCATCGTGGAACCTCCCTCAATCTGACGTGTGCGGCGCGCAAATCTTTCGCTTGCGACATGGCACCATACCGGTATGTTGCATGTGATGCAGCCGTTGACAAGGCCGAACTGCTCTGACGGGAATGCGCGAATGACGGCCGCCCTTCGCCTGACCGATCCGATTGCTCCACAACTCTTCACGCTCTTGCGACGGAGCATCGCGGAGTTGCGCCTGCCACCGGGATCGGCCCTGTCGGAGAAGGAGATTGCGGCGCGCTACGGCGTCTCGCGCCAGCCGGTGCGGGAGGCGTTTATCAAGCTGTCCGAGACCGGGCTGGTCGAGATCAGGCCGAGCCGAGGAACCTTCGTCGTCAAGATCTCGGTGCGGGAGGTGGCCAATGCGCGCCTCGTGCGCGAGGCTATCGAGACTGAGATGGCCCGCCATGCCGCCCGCCTGGCGACCCCTGCGCATCTTGCTGTGCTACGCGATCTGATCGGGCGGCAGAAGGCGGCGGCCGCGGCGGACGACTACGCCGGTTTCAATACGTTCGACGAGACGTTCCACCGAGCGATCGGCGACATCGTGGAGAACGACTTCGCGCTGCGCATCGTCGAGACCGCCCGCTTCCAGACAGACCGCGTTCGCCTGCTGTCGTTGCCCGATGCTTCGCCGCTGAACGTGCTTATCGGCCAGCACGAAGCGATACTGGCCGGCCTCGAGGGGCGGGATGGCGAGGAGGCGGCCCGCGCCATGCGCCGGCATCTGCGCGAGATCCTGATCGCCCTGCCCAGCATTGCCGCTGCCCATCCCGAGTTCTTCGACGACACGACGCTACCCCCCCACAGCCGCGAGCTGGTGCCCGACTCCCCGGGGGCGTGAGGTCGCCCGCGGGCGGGCCGCCGGCCTCGCAGAGGATCTTCTCCAGCAATTCTGGTGCAGAGGGCCGACGCCGCAGGCGAGCGTCACGACGCCCTCGACCAACGGCCCAAAGACTCACGCACGAAAGGCTTCTGCTGGTCGCTGCTGCCTCGCCCTTGCGCCGGGCTTGCGAGTGCCTGGGTTGGAGATCGGTTTGGCGGAAGGCTGGAGCATCGAGAGGGTCTTGGTGGAGCCGAGGGGGATCGAACCCCTGACCTCCGCATTGCGAACGCGGCGCTCTCCCAGCTGAGCTACGGCCCCGGACCCTTCGGGTGCGCGGATTTAGTGTCGCGGGGTGCTGCGTGTCAAGCGAAACGCCGGATCGCCACCCGCTGAGGGTTGCGGCGCGGCGGCCGGATCGGTAGATCGATAGGACGCCACGCCCTTGCGAGCCCCGGAATCATGCGCGCACTCCTCGACGTCATCCTCCTTGTCCTGCAGCTCTACGTCTGGATCGTCATCGCCTCGGCGATCTTCAGCTGGCTGGTGGCGTTCAACGTCGTCAACACGCGCAACCAGTTCGTCGGCATGATCGGCGAGGCACTGTGGCGGCTGACCGAACCGGCGCTCAGGCCGATTCGCCGCTTCGTGCCCAATCTCGGCGGACTCGACATCTCGCCGATCATCCTGCTGCTGGCGATCTTCCTGATCCAGCGCATCATCATCCTCTACATCTATCCGAGTGTCTTCTGACCAGGCCAGGGGCTGGTATCGCACAGTCGCCGGCGGACTCGACATCCGCGTGCGGCTGACGCCGAAGGGCGGCCGCGATGCGATCGAAGGACCGCGGGCATTGTCGGACGGGAGCGTGGTGCTGGCCGCCCGGGTGCGCGTCGCGCCTGAGGACGGGCAGGCCAATGCCGCGCTCGAAGTGCTGCTGGCGAAGGCGCTCGGTGTCGCGCGGGCGACCGCCGCCGTCGCTTCCGGCCACAAGTCGCGCCTGAAGACGGTACATGTTGCGGGCGATCCGGTGCTGCTCGCGGAACGGGCCGCACGGATCGGTGGGAAAAGCGGACGGGAGGCCGGGACATGAGCGCGCGGATCATCGACGGCAAGGCCATCTCGGCCGATCTCAGGGCCGGGGTCGCAACAGGCGTCGCCCGTCTGAAGGACAGCCGCGGCATCACGCCCGGGCTCGCCGTCGTGCTGGTCGGCGAGGATCCCGCAAGTGCCGTCTACGTGCGCAACAAGGGCCGGCAGACCGTGGAAGCCGGCATGGCCTCGTTCGAGCACCGGCTCGACGCCACTGCGAGCCAGACTGAGCTGCTCGACCTGGTGCAGAGGCTCAACGCAGATCCGGCCGTGAACGGCATCCTCGTCCAGCTTCCCCTGCCGAGCCACATCGACCCGGCCGCCGTGATCGGCGCGATCGACCCGGCCAAGGACGTCGACGGCATTCATGTGGTCAATGCCGGGCGGCTGGCGACCGGGCTGCCGGCGCTGGTGCCGTGCACGCCGGTCGGCTGCGTGATCCTGGCGAAGCAGGTCCACGCCGATCTCTCCGGCCTGGAGGCGGTCGTTGTCGGCCGCTCCAACATCGTCGGCAAGCCGGTGGCGCAGCTGCTGCTGGCCGAGAACTGCACGGTGACGATCGCCCATTCGCGCACCCGCGACCTGGCGGGCGTCTGCCGTCGCGCCGACATCCTGATCGCCGCCGTCGGCAGGCCGGAGATGATCCGCGGCGACTGGGTGAAGCCCGGCGCCACCGTCATTGATGTCGGCATCAACCGGATCGAGGCAGCCAGCGGCAAGACCCGGCTGGTAGGCGACGTCGCCTACGAGGAGGTCGAGGGGATCGCCGGCGCGATCACGCCGGTTCCCGGCGGCGTCGCGCCGATGACGATCGCCTGCCTCCTGCGCAACACGCTCGAAGCGACCTGCCGGCAGATCGGGGTCGAGCTGCCTGGCTGAGCGGTCAGGCCTTCTCCGCGCCTGCTTCCGCCTCCTGCTCGTCAAGGCCATAGCGCCTCAGCAGGGGAAACTGCGCGGCTGCGAACACCATCGTCAGTGGGAAGATGCCGAACACCTTGAAGCTCACCCAGAAATCGGTCGAGAAGTTGCGCCAGATCACCTCGTTCAGCACCGCCAGGACCACGAAGAACACGGCCCAGCGCAGTGTCAGAACCCGCCAGCCCTCCTCGGTGAGGCGGAAGACCGTCCCGAAGGCATACTTCAGCAGCGCCTTGCGGAAGTAGAGCCCGATCAGCAGCATCACCGCGAAGGCGATGTTGGTGATCGTCGGCTTCATCTTGATGAAGGTCTCGTCCTGCAGCCAGAGGGTAAGCCCGCCGAACACGGTGACGAACACTGCGGTGAACATCGGCATCACCGGCACCTTGCGCAGGAGCACCCAGGATATCGCCAGGGAGATCAGCGTCGCCCCCACGAACAGCCCGGTGGCCCAGAAGATGCCGGCCTTCCAGTTGGCCGCGAAGAACACTGCCAGCGGCCCGAGTTCCAGCACCGGCCGCACCCACTCGGGCGGTCCGGGATGATGTTCGATGACGTCCGGTCTGGTCATGTCAGGCTGCCTCGGTCTCGCCGGCGATCGCGCGTGCGAACTCGCCGGCATCGAAGGACTGCAGGTCGTCGATGCCCTCGCCGACGCCGATGGCGTGGACCGGAAGGGCGTGCCGCGCGGCGATCGCCACCAGGATGCCGCCGCGCGCGGTGCCGTCGAGCTTGGTCATTACCAGTCCCGACACGCCGCAGACCTTCCGGAAGATCTCCACCTGGCTCATGGCGTTCTGGCCGGTGGTCGCATCCAGCACCAGCACCACGTCGTGCGGCGCCGTCTCGGCCTGCTTGCGGATGACGCGCACGATCTTCTCGAGTTCGGCCATCAGGTCGGCCTTGTTCTGCAGCCGCCCGGCGGTGTCGAGCAGCAGTACGTCGGCCTCCTCCTCGCGGGCCGCCGTCATGGCGTCGAAGGCGAGCCCCGCCGCGTCCGACCCCTGTGCGCGGGCGATGACGGTCGAGCCGGTGCGCTCGCCCCAGATTTTCAGCTGCTCGATGGCAGCCGCCCGGAACGTGTCGCCCGCCCCCAGCACGACCTTGCTGCCCTCCCGGCGGAAGTGGGCGGCGAGCTTGCCGATGGTGGTGGTCTTGCCGGAGCCATTGACGCCGACCACCAGAATCACATGCGGGCGATGCGCCGGATCGATCCGGAGCGGCCGCGCCACCGGTTCGAGCACGGCAGCGACCTCGGCGGCCAGCACCGAGCGCACTTCCTCGGCCGAGATCTCCTTGTCGTAGCGCTCCTTCGCCAGCCGCCCGGTGATCCGGGTCGCAGTCTCGACGCCGAGATCCGACTGGATCAGCAGGTCCTCGAGTTCCTCCAGCGTTTCCTCGTCGAGGCGACGTTTTCGCAACAGGCCGGTCAGGCCTTGGCCGAGCGCGGAGGAGGACCGGCTGAGGCCCGCCCTCAGCCGCTGGAACCAGGATTTCGGCTGCTCCGCCGGGGCATCCGGTGCCGGGTCGGGGTTGGACGGGGAGGCGGTCTCGCCGCGTCCGAACAGTCGACCCATCAGCCCCGAGCGGGGCTTTTCCTCGCTCATGCCGCTACTGCCGACAGCCGGCGGCCGTCATGGCCGGTGACGCGGGCTTGCACGATGGCGCCGGGCTCTGCCGCACGGTCTAGCAGAACAACCGTGAACTGCTCGGTGCGGCCGGTCTCGCCGGTTTCGACCAGCACCCGCCGATAGCGGCCGACCTCGGCGTCGAGATGACGGCCGAGAGCCGCCTCGCCCTCGGCCCTGAGCCGCGCGGCGCGCGCCTTGACCAGCGTCCGCTCGAGCTGCGGCATCCGCGCGGCGGGAGTGCCCTTGCGCGGCGAAAACGGAAAGACGTGCAAATGCGTCAGCCCGCAATCCTTCACAACGGCGAGCGTGTTCTCGAACATCTCGTCGGTCTCGGTCGGGAAGCCGGCGATCAGGTCGGCGCCGAACACCGTATCGGGCCTGAGCCGGCGCACCCTCTCGCAGAACTCCACCGACTGGGCGCGGCTGTGGCGGCGCTTCATCCGCTTCAGGATCATGTCGTCGCCGGCCTGCAGCGACAGATGCAGGTGCGGCATCAGCCGCTCCTCCTCGGCGAGGGCCCGCATCAGGTCGTCGTCGGCCTCGATCGAATCGATCGAGGAGAGCCGGAGCCGCTCGAGGTCCGGGACGTGCCGGAGGATCGCCCGGACCAGCGTGCCGAGGCGAGGCTCGCCCGGGAGGTCCGGACCGTAGGAGGTGAGGTCGACCCCGGTCAGCACCACCTCGCGGTAGCCGTTCCCGACCAGCCGGCGCACCTGCTCGACGACCGAGCCCATCGGCACCGAGCGGGAGGGGCCCCGGCCATAGGGAATGATGCAGAATGTGCAGCGGTGGTCGCAGCCGTTCTGCACCTGCACGAATGCGCGCGCCCGCCCCTCGAAACCCTCGACCAGGTGCGCGCCGGTCTCGGTCAGCTCCATGATGTCGTTGACGCGGACCCGTTCGTCGCCTTCGAGCCCGAAGGCCAGGCCCGCATAGGTCTCGGGCCTGAGCTTCTCGGCATTGCCGACGACGAGGTCGACCTCGGGCATCTCCGCGAAGGTTCCTGGCTCGGTCTGCGCGGCGCAGCCGGTGACGACGATCCGCGCCCCCGGGTTCTCGCGCCGGGCGCGGCGGATCGCCTGGCGCGCCTGCCGCACCGCCTCGGCGGTGACCGCGCAGGTATTGACGATCACCGCGTCCGAAACCCCGGCATCCTCGGCGAGGCGGCGCATGGATTCCGATTCCACCGTGTTGAGGCGGCAGCCGAAGGTGAGGATCTCGGGTCGCGACATCGCCGGATATCCTCAGGCCGCCGGCTGCGCGGCGGGAACGGGGGCATCGAGCGCGATCTCGCCGTCATATTCGTGTTCCCAGGCGCCAGTCATCAGAACGTGGCCATCGCGCTCGCGCCACTCGATGCAAAGCGGCCCGCCGGGAAGCGTCACGGTGACAGTGCGCCCGGTCAGCCGGCGGCGCACGGCGGCGACCACCACGGCGCAGGCCGCCGATCCGCAAGCCCGCGTCAGCCCCGCGCCGCGCTCCCAGACCTTCAGCGTGATCTCGTCCGGTGCCGTGACATGCGCGAGGCTGATATTGGCGCGCTCGGGGAAGATCGGATGGTTTTCCAGCATCGGGCCGACGCGGGAAAGATCATAGGCCTCGACATTGTGGACGAAGAACACCGCGTGCGGGTTGCCCATGTTCACGGCCGCCGGCGAATGCAGGACCGGCGCGTCGATCGGGCCGATCTGCAGTTCGATCGCAGTGGTGTCGTGAAACGGCTCGGCGAGCGGGATCTCGTTCCAGGCGAGCCGCGGCGCGCCCATGTCGACGGTGATCAGCCCGCCGCTGGCGTCCCATGTCGGCAACAGCCCGCCCGCAACCTCGAAGGTCGCATGGTCGCTGCCGGTCTCGCCCATCACCATCGCGGCGATGCAGCGGGTGCCGTTGCCGCAGGCGCCCGACAGGGAGCCGTCGGTGTTGAAGATCCTGACGAGGGCATCGGTGCCGGGCGTGCGCGGCGGCAGCATCAGCATCAGCTGGTCGAAAGCCGTCTTCGGCTCGGCCGCGATCGCGCGCACCGCGTCCGGAGTTAGCACCGCGGCGACGCCGGCATCGGCGCGCGCGTCAACGACCAGGATCTCGTTGCCGAGCCCGTTCATCTTCGCGTAGCGGATCGTCGGTCCGGTCACGGGAGTAAACCATCCATTCGGCGCCGGCTGCGGCCGGCTCCGTCCCGCCGTTATATGGCGATACG
>JAEYRQ010000171.1 GCA_023435545.1 Pseudomonadota bacterium
CCCCCCGGCGCCGCGCCCCGACCCTCCCCCTGCAGGGGAGGGTGGGCCGCCCGGCGAGATCCTGTTCTGGGTTGCCTCGCGCGGCCATCACGCCGATGTCGGCGGCAAGGCGCCGGGGTCGATGACGCCGCGTGCAACGTCGATTCAAGAGGAAGGCGTCGTCATCGACAACTTCCTGCTGGTCGACCGCGGCGATTTCCGCGAGGCGGAGCTGCGCGAGCTTCTCTCCTCCGGCCCGTGGCCCTGCCGAAACCCGGACCAGAACGTCGCGGACCTCCGCGCCCAGATCGCCGCCAACGAAAAGGGCGTGCAGGAGATGCGCAAGATGGTCACGCATTTCGGCCTCGACGTGGTGCAGGCCTATATGCGGCATGTGCAGGACAACGCCGAGGAGAGCGTGCGCCGCTTCATCGACGCGCTGCACGACTGCGCGTTCGAATACGAGATGGACCAGGGGACCGTGATCAGGGTCGCGATCACCGTCGACAAGGCCGTGCGCACCGCCACCGTCGATTTCACCGGCACCAGCCCGCAGCAGAACTCCAACTTCAACGCCCCGCAGCCGGTGACGCGGGCAGCCGTGCTCTACGTGTTCCGCTGCATGGTCGACGACGAGATCCCGATGAACGCCGGCTGCCTGAAGCCGATCGAGATCGTCATCCCCGACGACTGCATGCTGGCGCCGAAGTTCCCCGCAGCGGTCGTCGCCGGCAATGTCGAGGTCAGCCAGGCGGTGACCGACACGCTGTTCGGCGCACTCGGCGCCGTCGCCGCCGCGCAGGGGACGATGAACAACTTCAACTTCGGCAATGCCAGGTACCAGTACTACGAGACGATCTGCGGCGGATCGGGCGCGGGCCCCGGTTTCGACGGGACGTCGGCCGTCCACACCCACATGACCAACACCCGCCTCACCGATCCCGAAGTGCTGGAGACGCGCTATCCGGTGATCCTCGAGGACTTCCGTGTCCGCCGCGGCTCCGGCGGCAGGGGCCGATGGAACGGCGGCGACGGCACGCTTCGCACCATCCGGTTCCTGGAGGAGATGGACGTCTCGCTCCTGACCGGCCACCGCCGCGTGCCGCCCTTCGGTCTGGACGGCGGCGATCCCGGCGAGCGCGGCGAGAATGCCGTACGGCGGACGGACGGAACGGTCGAAGTGCTCGACGGCTGCGACCAGACCGTCTGCGCCGCCGGCGAGGCGATCATCATCAAGACGCCGAGTGGCGGGGGATATGGGCGGGGGTGAGGATTGGTGGGGCCTACGGCCGCATCCTCGGGTTTCGGGGAGTAGTGCATAAGTACCCGCACCACATATGTCCGCCCCCGTTGCAGCCGTATCCTGATTCTCGCCTGATCGGGAGTGGCGGCATCGTCCACGCCAGCACGATAGCGAAGCGCCTCGGCCGTCTCCTGCTCGAGAAGGATCATCGTGCAATCCGCCTCGCCGAACAGTTGCAGGTTGTAGTCGCGGGTTTCATTCGGCGAGAAGACGAAATCCGCCTGGCCCCGCGGTTCGATGGCTAGCAGTTCGGATCTGTTGACGGCGATGGATCGATACTGCTGCAGGGACAGCGGCGGATAGAACCGCTGCACCCAGGCGATGTCGTTTGGCGACAAGCCGGGCTTCGGGCGGATGCCGCTGGTGGTATAGGCGGGTGGTTTGAGAATCAGGCCGGGCGGGAAGCGATAATGCATGATCGAGTCCGGATCCCAGTTCGACCCGACGACCTCGTGCACCGGAAGCTTTCGCAGGATGTTCCAGTGCGTACGGTCGCTAGGCCAGGAATTCGGCGGGCCGCCGAAGTAAGCGATCACCTTCTCCTCGTCCCAGACGATGCCGGCATTGGGATTCTGGTGTTCATGCGGCATCCCCAGGGCATGGCCGATCTCATGCAGCGCCGTGTCGCGGCCGTCCTGCCCACCAGTCAGCGACCAGCCGAAGTTCATCGTCCGGGCGTTCGGGTTCTTGGCCTGTGCAAGTGAGATATTGTCGCGCCCAACATAGGACCAGCTTCCGCCGCCTTGCAGGAAGCCGATGCGCAGCTCGGCGTCTTCGCGTTCCTTCACCTCGGTGAATTTCAGGCCGATTTTGTGTCCCGCCCATTCGGCGAAAGCCTCCCGCACCACCTTCTGCTCCGAAGGAGACCCGACGTAGCTACCCCACCCGAGCGTGCCATCCGTGTATCGGAGGCTCTCTCCGTCCGTTTCACGATCGAAGAAGTAGTAGCGAATCTCGTTTCCATTGGCCCATCGCTTCTCGTCCTCAAGTATTGCCTCCCGGCGGAAGGGGGCGATGCCTTCGGGCATTGGCCGCTCCGGAACGGGCGGCATGGCGCAGTACTGGATCGGCGCATCGGTGTCAGCGGCCTCCGAAGCTTCTGCCGCCACCTTCTTGGGCCGGATCTTCGCCTTGTCTGCCATTATCCCCTCCCCCTCAGAGCGTTGCGCCATAACCCTCGTTACGTGTATAGATACCATAATACTCTCATAAGTTACAGCGTATATTCGAGCGCCAATGCCCCCCGCTGCTGCCGGGGAACGGCGGCTGATGCTATTGGTGTTTCGCATGACCGCGCCCCTCCTCTCCGCCCTCCTCGCCCTGTCCCTGATCCACCTCCTCGGCGCCATGGTGCCGGGGCCGAACACGGTGGTGACGGCACAGATCTCGGCCAGCCGCTCGGCTCGGGAGGGGATGATGTGCGTTGCCGGGGTGGTGGTCGCGACGCTGGTCTGGGTAAGCCTGACGCTCGCAGGGGTCGGGATGGTGCTGCAGCAGCTCGGGGCTCTCTACACCGCACTGAAATGGGCCGGCGCGGCGTATCTGGTCTGGATCGGCGCCTCGATGCTGTGGCGCGCGGCGCGGCAGCCGGCGCAGACCGGGCCCCCGCAGGCCGGGCCGGCGCCGCGGCGCCTTCCGGCATCCGCCTTCCGCACCGGGCTCCTGTCCACCCTGTCGAACCCCAAGTCGGCGATCTTCTGGACGAGCGTCTTCGTCGTCGCGGTGCCGTCGCAGGCGCCGGCATGGTTCTATATCGCGGTGGTCACCCT
>JAEYRQ010000190.1 GCA_023435545.1 Pseudomonadota bacterium
CGAACTCGCCGCCTTTGCCGCCCCCGAGAAGGCGAAGGGCCGGCAGGGGGGGCTGGCCACCGCGACCGATCTGTGCCTCGCGACCGCCAACGCCAGGCGCTTCCCGTTCATCGACCGGGTCATCGCCAGCGACGGCGTCACCAACATGAAGGGCGCGACCAAGGCGGAGACGCTGGCCACGACCTTCCCGGACGGTTTCTCCTATGCCGGCGACAGCAGCGCCGACCTGCCGGTCTGGCGGCGCGCCGAGACGGTGGTGCTGGTCGAGGCGACCCGCCGCGTCGAGCGCGAGGCGGCCCGCTTCCGTCCGGTCGAGGCGACATTTCCGCGTCCGAGCATCGCCGCAGCCTTCCTGAAGGCGTCGCGGCTGCACCAGTGGGCGAAGAACGGGCTGGTCTTCGTGCCACTGGTGCTCGGCGGCGAGATCGGAAATCCGGCCGCCTGGGCGAGCGCGGCACTTGCCTTCGTGGCGATCGGGGTACTCGCCTCGACGACCTACATCCTCAACGACCTGTTCGATCTGCCGGAGGATCGGCGCCACTGGTCGAAGCGGCTGCGCCCGCTGGCGAGTGGGCGGATGCCGATTTCCGCTGCCGTCGTGGCGCTGCCGGTCGGGTTCGCCCTAGCGTTTGGGCTCGCAGCGATCGTCGGAGCGGCGGCCGTGGCGCTGCTGGCGGCCTATCTCGCCCTCACCGTCGCCTATTCCATGACGCTGAAGCGGCAGCCGATCGTCGACGCCTTCGTGCTGGCGTTGCTGTTCACCATGCGGCTCGGACTGGGCATCGCTGCGGCCGGTGTCGTCGTGTCGCCCTGGCTGCTGGTCTTCTCCATGTTCCTGTTCGCCTCGCTGTCGTTTGCCAAGCGGCACACCGAGGTCGAGCGCATGGCCGCACTCGGGGAGCGCAAGGTTGCGGGTCGCGGCTACATCACCACCGACGGCCCGTTGCTGCTCGCCATGGGCGTCGCCAGCGGGCTCGCCGCGATCGTCATCATGGTCCTCTATCTGATCAACGACGCCTTCAAGGTCGGGCTCTATGCCAA
This sequence comes from Pseudomonadota bacterium, assembly GCA_023435545.1. Lineage (GTDB taxonomy): Bacteria > Pseudomonadota > Alphaproteobacteria > Rhizobiales > Tepidamorphaceae > Tepidamorphus. The sequence continues at coordinate 1,042 of JAEYRQ010000190.1, forward strand.
TCCGGTCTGGCTGTGGGCCTTCCCGCCGATCCTGTTCCTGTGGATCGGGCGGGTCTGGCTCCTGTGTCAGCGTGGCGAACTGCACGACGATCCCGTCGCCTTCGCCATCCGCGACCGAACCAGCCTGATGCTGGGCGCGGTGATGGGGCTGACCTTCCTCGGCGCCTGGTACGGGCTCGGCGCGTGAACCGGGCGCTCCTCGCGCAGATTCTGCGCTTCCTGCTGCTCGGCGGTCTGGCGGCGGCGATCAACTGGCTCGTCCGGTTCCCGCTGTCGCTGGTGCTGCCGTTCTCCTGGGCGATTTTGGTCGCCTACGCCATCGGCATGACGGCCGGCTTCACGCTCTACCGTGCCTATGTGTTCCCCGGTTCCACCGGGCCGATGGGGCGCCAGGTCGCGGTGTTCCTGATGGTCAACGCCTTCGGGGCCGTGGTGGTCTGGTCGGTGGCGATGGCGCTGGTGGCGGAGGTGTTGCCGGCGATCGGCTACGGCTTCATGCCGGAGGCGACGGCGCACGGCATCGCCATCGGCGTTGGCGCCGCGGCCAATTTCGTCGGGCACAAGTTCCTGACCTTCCGCCGCGCGCCGTCCGCGGGCATGCCGGCTCAACGGCCGGGCGGCAGGCTGGCGTAGTAGTTCGCCAGGTCGGTGATGTCGGCGTCGCTGAGTGCCTGCGTCACGGTGAACATCATTCCCGACTGGTCTCCGTTCCGCTCGCCCGCCCGATAGCGCTTGAGCGCATACTCCAGATAGAGCGGGTTCTGGCCGGCGATGTTCGGGTAGGTCGGCACCGGAGAGATGCCGACCGGGCCGTGGCACGAGGCGCAGATCGCCGATTTCGCGAGACCGGCCGCGCCGTCCGTGCCGGTTGCGGCCGCAAAACCCGGGATGGCGATTGCCGCCAGCACGGGCAGGATCAGGGATGTGAGTCTCGTGTCCATGCCCGGTTCACGATGCGGAAAGGCCTGGGCGGCACTATGCTGCCGGCGGGTATCGGAAAGACTAACGGTACCATGTGGGCGCGGCAACCGATGTCGCCCGGGTACAGGAGGAACGCATGCCGGGACGAACTCTTGCAGGCTTGCCTCGCGCCGCGCTTATCGCTGCGGGTTTGACGTTGGCCGGCATATTTCCCGCATTGGCCGAGCAACGTGCGGCGCCAGAGCCGCCTGTCTATTTCCTCACGCCCGAGAGCGACGCCTGGCTCGAATCCGCCGAGAAGCGCGACTTCCTGCCGCTGATGTCGCATTTCGTCTCCGAATACCAGGCGACGTTCTGCGGGATTGCCTCCTCGGTCATGGCGCTCAACACGCTCCGCATCGCCCCGCCGACCGCCCCGCGCTGGTACCCTTACGACTACTGGGACCAGGACAACATCTTCTCCCGCGAGGTGCTGGAAAAGGTCGCGCCGGTCTCCGAGGTCGATGGCGGCGGCATCACGCTCGAACAGCTCGAAACACTGCTCGACCTGTCGGGCGCGAAGGCGGAGAAGACCTTTGCCGAGGATACCGACGTCGATGCCTTCCGAAAGGCGGCGCGCGCGGCGCTGGCCGATCCGGACGCAGTGCTGATCGTCAACTTCGCCCGCGCGACCTTCGGGCAGGCGGGCCTCGACGGTGGCGGCCACATCTCGCCTGTCGCCGCCTACAACGCCGAGTCCGACCGCTTCCTGGTGCTGGACGTCGCCCGCTACAAATACCTGCCGAGCTGGGCGACGGCGGAGACGCTCTATGCGGCGATGAACACGGAGGACACGACGTCGAAGAAGTCGCGCGGCTTCGTGGTGGTGCGCAAGCCTTAGCCCGCCGAACGCTGGCCAGGGAGCGTCGCCCAGGCGCCGACCGTCGCCGTTCGGCAGGCGCCGCGCTATTTCTGCGCCAGTACCTGCTTCATGCCGCCGAAGCGTTCCCAGCCGGGAACCTCGAGGCTGAAATCGACCTCCTTCCACTTCGGATGATAGGCCTCGCCGGCCTTGAGGATGTCGAGCGCGGAGACGAGGTCCCGGCAGAACTCGGTCACCGCGTGGAAGCGCGGCGTCCCCTCGCGCCAGTTGAAGACGGCGAGCACCGCACCGACGGCGGCGGTGGAGACCGTCTCGCCCTCCGGCACGAGGTTCGGATAGTCCTCATGCGTGAAGGACGTTGGGAAATAGGCTCCCTGTACCGACTTGCCGAGTTCGATCGGCAGAAGCTTCAGCCCGTCCACGGGTGAGATGCCCTGGAAGGCAGGCGTTGGCTTTCCCGCGACGAAGATCGCCGCCGCTAGCGTGCCCGCCTTCAGCTGCTCGATCGCTTCCTGGTTTGAGGCGTTGATCGGCGTGACGCTGATCCCGAGGGCGTCGAACAGTGTCAGCGCAGTCATCTCGGTGCCGCTGCCGGCCGGTCCGACTCCGACCAGGGCGCCCTCCAGCGCCTTGACGCCGTCAATGTCGCCGCGCGTGACGATATGCACCTCTTCGTTGTAGAGCTTGCCGATGTAGCGGATCGAGTCCTGGATGTTGGGGATCTCCTGCGAGCTCCGGTAGTGATCCAGCACATCGCTCTGCACGATCGCGATGTCGATCCCGTTGATCTGCAGCAGGTCGCGGATGTTCTGCTTCGACCCCTTGCCGATCATCGGCAGCACGCGGATCGCGTCGCTGTCGACGAC
>JAEYRQ010000217.1 GCA_023435545.1 Pseudomonadota bacterium
GTCCGGGGCCGGGTCGGAATCGGGTACCACGCCCTGCCGCCCCCGGCTATTCTGCTGGCGATGCTGCAGCCGTCACCAGCCCGCCTCGACCCCTCCGCCGATCTCGAGGCGGCGCTGGGCGCGCTCGCCGGGCGCGACGACCTCATCGCGCGTCTGCGCGGCGAGGTCGAGCCTCCTGTTCTGCGCCGGCGACCGGGTGGCTTCGAGGGCCTCGCGCGAATCATCGTCGGCCAACAGGTGTCGACGGCCAGCGCCGAGGCGATCTGGGCGAGGGTTGCCGCGAGGATCTTCCCATTCGAGCTGGCGGCGCTGCGGGTGGCTGGCGAGGCCGACCTGCGCGCGGTAGGCCTGTCGCGACCGAAGATCCGCGCGCTGCTATCGCTCGCCGAGGCGATCGAGGACGGAACGCTGGACTTGGAGGGGCTGGCGGCCTGTGATGCCGAGGCGGCGCATGCCTCATTGTGTCGCGTCAAGGGAATCGGCCCCTGGACCGCCGATGTCTATCTGATGTTCTGCCTGGGACATCCGGACGCATGGCCGGCCGGCGACGTTGCGCTCCAGCATGCCGCAGGCGCGGCTATGGACATGCCGGTGCGGCCCGATTCGGCAGCGCTCGGGCTCCTTGCAGAGCGCTGGCGGCCGTGGCGCAGCGCTGCGGCGCATCTGCTCTGGGCCTACTACCGCGTGCTGCGTGGCCGCGCGGGCGTTGCGGCATGACAATCCGCCGCAGGAAGCGCGCGACGCTGATGTCCCTGCTTCACAAGACTGACACCGGGCATATACTATATGTCGTCGTGCCCGCCGCAGGGCGGCGCAAGACTGCGGTGGAGTCCTGGTCTTGACGGTTGTCTCGCCCGAAGCCTGTCCCGCGCTCGTGCTCAATGCGGACTTCCGTCCGCTGAGCTACTTTCCGTTGTCGCTGTGGTCCTGGCAGGACGCGGTGAAGGCGGTGTTCCTGGATCGCGTCAACATCGTCTCGGAGTACGATCGGACGGTCCGAAGTCCGAGCTTCGAGATACGCCTGCCCAGCGTCGTCTCGCTGCGCGAATATGTCCGTCCTGCGGCCTACCCAGCCTTCACCCGCTTCAACGTCTTCCTCCGCGACCGCTTCACCTGCCAGTACTGCGGGGCGCAGGACGATCTCACCTTCGATCACCTGATCCCGCGTTCGCGCGGCGGCCAGACGCTGTGGGAGAACGTCGTGGCGGCATGCTCGCCCTGCAATCTCAGGAAGGGCAGCCACCATCCGCGCGAGGTGGACATGTGGCCGGACCAGATGCCCTACCGGCCGACTGCCTTCGACCTGCAGAAGAACGGGCGGCTGTTCCCGCCCAACTATCTGCACGAGAGCTGGCTGGACTACCTCTACTGGGATACCGAACTGGAGCCGTGAGCGATTCTAGCGCACGATCGCGGCCCGCAGCGATACCGCGGCGAGCGCCAGCGAGATCGCAACGTTCCAGACCGCAAGCGACAGCCCGAAGACGAGCAGCGCCGGCTCGTCGCAGCGGACCAGCACCGTTTCGTTGAGGCTGCCGAGCAGGCCGCCCGCCGCCGTCGAGCCGCCGGCGCCGACCGCGCAGTCGCTGGGGCCGGCCCAGAACTTCCACTCGACGCCGGCATGATAGGCGGCGAGCCCCGCGCCGCCGAGGAACAGAAGCCCGACCAGACCGATCAGTGCGCGCGAGGCGATCGCGTCCCGGCCGAGTCGCGTCGCCAGCAGCGCCACGAGTGCCAGTGGGATGCCGACATAGTAGGGGATGCGCTGCTGCAGGCAGAGCGGGCAGGGCGCATAGCCCATATGCTCGAAGATCCAGGCGCCGACGATCGTTGCGGTGCCCACGAGGATGACCGCGATGGCCGCGAAGCGGACAGGATCGGACTGCGGCGCTGTGGGGGGGGTCATGGTGGCGCTGCCTGCAGCGGGGACGGGATTGCTAAAGCAAATATCGGGCGACGACGAAACCGCCCAGCAGAAGTACCACGAATACGGTGAACACAAGGCCGAGCCGACGCTCGATGAAGTTGCGGATCGGCGGCCCGGCCCAGTAGAGCAGGCCCGCGACCACGAAGAACCGCAAGCCGCGCGACAGGATCGATGCGACGATGAAGATCGGCAGCGACAGGCCGGTCGCGCCGCTGGCGATGGTGATCACCTTGTAGGGAAACGGTGTCAGGCCGGCGAAGAAGACAATCCAGGCGCCCCACTCGTTGTAGCGGGCGGCGAACTCGGAGAACTTGTCGGCATAGCCGTAGACCTGGAGGATCGGCTGGGCCACGGTCTCGAACAGGAAGGCGCCGATCACCCAGCCGAGCAGGCCGCCGAGCACGGAGGCGACCGTGCAGATGGTCGCGAAGAACCATGCCCGGTGCCGCTCGGCAATCACCATCGGGATCAGCAGGATGTCCGGCGGGATCGGGAAGAATGAACTCTCGGCGAAGGAGACGCCGGCCAGCGCGCGCGGCGCCTGCCGGTGTGTGGCAAGGCTCATCGTCCAGTCGTAGAGGCGGCGCAGCATGGCGGCGGATGTACGCGGTTCGCGAGGTGCTGTCCATTGCCTGCGGTAGTGGCATTGATCGAGGGCTACCCTCGCATGGTGTCGGGCGGCTGGACTTGCCTGCCGGCCTCGTGGCAGATAGCCCTTGCGTGCCGATGCAGGCGCGACTGTAAGCGGGTGTGGCGGAACTGGTAGACGCGACGGACTCAAAATCCGTTTCTGGTGACAGAGTGTCGGTTCGAGTCCGACCACCCGCACCAAGCGCGCCCGAGGCAGCGGGCCTGTATCATTGTCGGCGAACTCGGCAAAGAAGCGGATCTGCGCAGCAGTGAGCCCGCCTATGCGGTTTGCCGCCGCGCTTTCCGCAGGTGTCGGAGCTACGTGTCCGCCGGCCCCTTCAGAAGGTCCGTCGCGTCCCGCGCCGCTGCGTCGAGACGGGTCAGTGGCAGTGCCCTCGGCTCCTGCAGGGCGCCGAGAGCGGCCAGGTCGAAGCGAACGTAGTTGAGACCGGCATAGCTTCTGATGAAGAACAGCCTGCGGGTGAGGTCCGACAGCGAGGTCCAACAGGTGTACTCGGTCGCATATGCCGCGCCTGCGTCCTGCCCGAGGCCGGCGACCTCCAGATGTCCCGCGTCCTTGTCGGGATAGTCGATGGTGACGCCGCGGGTGCGGTCGAAGTTGTTCATCACGTGCGCGAGCGCGTTGACGGCGAGGTCCGGTGTCTGCGCCTTCTCGGTGAACTGGGCGTAGAAGGCCGCCCGCACGAAGCGCCCGACCGATGTGTTGGAGGCGGGAAGGCCATTGGTGGCGATGCCGGAATCCGGCTGGACGGCCTTGTATACGCCGAAGCTGGCGACCGGCCGATCGACATTGCTGAGGAAAGTGTAGTTGTCGAGATTGGTGAGATGCCAGGGGAAGGCCGGGCCGTTTGTCATGACCCCGACTGGGTTGTCGTATACCGACATCTCGCCGCGGTCGAACTCGATGACGAGGCAGTCGCCGGCTGCATCGTGCACGACATAGTGAAACGGCGATTCGACGCCGCCGAGGATGGCCAGCGGCTGCAGCAGCACCGGCTGCGCGGCGAGCGCCGCCTTCACCTCGGCCACTGTGGCGAACTGCCCCAGCGCCCAGGTGCCGAGATCCGACGCCGAGAGAACGGCGCGGGTCACGTCCACCGATTGCTGCTTGCCGCCGGCGGTGGGATAGGACAGCAGGCTGAAGGTGAGACCCTTGTCGTTCAGCCCTTCCAGGACCTTCAGATCACCGATCCCGATCGGGGCGTCCTTCGTCGGCACCCGCTCAGGCATGGTCACTGCCAGCACTGCGTATTTCGCCGCATACTCGACCGGCGGATGCCCCTCCACCCGCGAGGTCACGGCTGTCCCGGGCGGCAAACAGGCGATCTGGTAGGGAAGATCGACGGTGAGTTCGAGGGTTCTCCCGACATAGGGCCGCCCGGCAACGTCGCAGTACCTCAGGGATGTGCACATAGGGCTGGTCCTGTATCCGCGCGCACTATCGCCCGAGCCGCTCGATGAGTCCCATCGCGGCGGCGGGATTGTGCGGCTTGTGACCGCTGATCACGTAGAGATAGACGTCGCGCGCGCCGTCGGCGGCGTGCGGCAGGACTGGGTCCAGGCCGCTCGCCGCGCCGCCTGCCGCCCAGTCGCGCGCTCGATCCGCCCAGAGGCGCAGTCCGCCCTCGTCGTATCCGGCAGGTTCCTCCTCGCGCGTTCCCATGATCCGGGCGTAGACGAAGGGGGCTGTCACATCGGCGATCACCGGATACTGCGAGTCCCCCGCGACCACGACCGCCACGCCGTGCTCGCGCGCCAGCGCCACAAACGCCTCGCATCGGAAGCTGTCGTGGCGCACCTCGACGGCATGGCGGAGCGGGATCCCGTCGGCGTTGTCCGGCAACAGGTCGAGAAACCCGGAGAAATCCTCCGGGTCGAAGGCCTTGGTCGTCGCGAACTGCCAGTTCACCGGGCCGAGCTTGCGGCCGAGCCGCGTCACGCCGCTCGTGAAGAACCGCCCGATCGACTCGCCTGCCTCCGAGAGCCTGCGCCGGTTGGTCGCAAACCGCGGCGCCTTGAGCGCGAACACGAAATCGTCTGGCGTCTCGTCGTGCCAGCGCTGGAAGCTCTCGGGCTTTTGCGAGCCGTAATAGGTGCCGTTGATCTCGATGGAGGTCAGCCGGGAGGCGGCGTACTCGAGTTCGCGCCTGTGCGGCAGGCGGTCGGGATAGAAGTGGCCGCGCCACGGCTCGTAGGTCCAGCCGCCTATGCCAACGCGAATTTCGCCCGTGGATTGCTTCCTCGTGGATTTCATTCTGCCGCTCCCGACCAGCCTCGCACGCCACCATAGGTGGACCGGCAGGACAATCCAGCCCGATTGCGGGCTTGTTCGGACGAAGGGGGGGCCAATAGGGGCGGATGGTAAAGAAAGGCGCGGCCCGACGGGGGCGAAGCGGCGGACCGCGCAACCTTCCCCCGCCTGTCTGCGGGAGCGGGGGAAAACCGAGTGGAGGTCAGTCCAAACTCGACATTCTGACGTCAGTTCTCCGGAGCGTCCTGTGCCGGACCGGGCTCGCGGGCCGGACCATAGCCGCTGCGCCAGGGACCGCGGGACGGGTGCCCGTGCCAGGACCGGTCGTCGGAGCCGCTCTCGAACATGCGCACGAGCCGGTCGGTCGGTCGGAGGAACTCTTCCTCCGTGATCTGGCCATTTCCGTCCGGGTCCAGGAACTGGAATGAGCGCACCATGATCGGCCGGGTGATCTCGCGGAACAGCGCGTCGTACTCCTCCAGCGCCAACCGTCCGTCGGCGTTGGCGTCGTGTCTGGCGAAAATCTCCGTCCGGAAGGCTTCGACCTCCTCCGCGGACAGTCGGCCGTCGCCATCCTTGTCGGCCAGCTCGATGACGCGCTGCATCACCATGAAACGCATCATGCCGCCCATCGGTCCACCCATCTCATGGGAGGGCATGCCACGCGAAGAATGGCGGTAGCCCGCCATCTGGATGTGGCCCGGGCCCATCATGGCGTGGCCCTGCGGCCGGCTGCTCCAGTGCCCGCCGGCCACCGCCACCGAGGCGAGTCCGACCGTGGCTGCGACAGCCGCCGCAGCGATAACCAGGGACGTAGAGGTCTTCATCCAGGAACTCCTGATGTCTCGTTCGTCCGACTTGGGCGCCATTTGAGGCCCGACCAGTCGCAGGAGTTTGTCGGCGGAAGGTCAATGTGTATCGGATTGTAACGGAGCGTGCGCCGATCCGGTCCGCCCCTGAGGCTGACGCCCCCGAGGCCGATCGCTGAGAAGTCGACCGTCGGGTAATAGGACGCCTGGCGCAGGACGCGGGCGCGCTGCGCTGGCGTGAGGGTGGCGCCGCGGCCGACAATGCCGCGGTTGAACAATACCGGCTTGTCCTGGGCTTCAGCCAAGGCGCGATCGATGTGGGTGCCGGAGGCAGGGATGCAGAGCCGTGTGACGAGGCCGGCGACGGTGCCGCGCGGATCGTGGAGCAGATGCTCGTAGCGGATCACGGGAACGCCGGGGCAGGACATCCACGAAACGTAGAAGTCGATGTACCAGGGCGCCGCCATGTCGACGATGAAGTCGAGCAGCCGGTCATCGGGCAGGTCCAGAACTTCGGGCGTAACCAGTGCCTGGGGCAGTTCCGACCAGTTTGTCCGTACGTGATCGGCGAGACTGACAAGGCAATCGAAGATGTCGCGCACCAGCACCACCGGCTCCAGCCGGAAGCGGGCGATCTGCCTGCGCGTGCCATCGTGGAGGCGCACGTGATGCTGGGCGACAAAGCTGTGGAAGCCGGCGCTAGCCAGCCGGTGGGGCGAAAGCTCCTGCTCCGCGCGCCCGGTTCCGTCGCTCACCCAGGCCGTCCGCATGCCGGGCAGACCGGCAAGGATCGTCCTGAGCCAGGTCGAGCCGGACTTCGGAAAGCAGGCGAGCAACACCCGGTGCCGTCGGCCGCCAAGACGCTGCAGGCGTGGAGCGGCGCGGAGGATGTGGCGCTGCGCGGCCCGGACGGCGGCGGCCGTGCAGATCGCAATGGGGCCGGACCCGGGGCAGGGTGGCATGCAGCGGGCCGGAAGGGTGGATCGCCGGGTCATCCCGCGTGCTCTGCCGCGAGCAGCCGCGCGGCTGGGCCAGAGGCATCGGATTGCGGAAGCCGGCCAACTCCGGCGATCACCAGTGCGGCGATGGTGCCCGCGAGGATCGCGGCACAGGCAAATGGACGGGATATCATTGGATTGAACCGTTGAGCGTCGGGAACCCCCTGCCCGATGGAGCGGAGCTTGTCTCCGGATTGTCGCTGGGGTTTGTTTGCAACGGGTCCTTTGGTCACGTCCTGTGTCGTCCGGCCCAGACAGTCACGTTGTGATACAAATTCACGGCGGCGCGGGACGACCGCAACTGTATGTTCCGCCACATGGAAGGCCAACCGCACATTCTCGTCGTCGACGATCACCGCGACATCCGCGAACTCGTCGGTCGCTATCTCGGCAAAAACGGCTTCCGGGTGACGACTGCCGACGGCGCGGCGTCAGCGCGCAAGGCCCTGAAGTCCTCGGCCATCGACCTTGTTGTCCTCGACATCATGATGCCGGGGGAAGACGGGCTGTCACTGTGCCGGCACCTGCGCGAGACGACCGAAATACCTGTCATCCTGCTCACGGCCATGGCGGAAGAGACCGACCGTATCGTCGGTCTCGAAATCGGCGCCGACGACTATCTGATCAAGCCGTTCAATCCGCGAGAACTGCTGGCCCGGATCCGGTCGGTACTGCGGCGTACCCAGGCTCTGCCACCCACGCGCGAGCCGAAGCCGGGTCCCGCCTACAGATTCGCAGGCTGGCTGCTCGATCCCGGCCGCCGCGAGCTGGTGCGCGAGGATGGCGTGGCGATACCTTTGTCGACGGGCGAGTTCAGGCTCCTCGTTGCGTTCCTGGACCGCCCCGGTCTCGTGCTCACCCGGGACCAGCTGCTCGACATCACGCGCGGCCGGGAAGCCGTCCCCTTCGACCGGTCGGTTGACAATCAGGTCAGCCGCCTCCGCCGGAAGATCGAGCCCGACGTGCGCAACCCGACCCTGATCAAGACCGTCTGGGGCGGCGGCTACTGCTTCAGCGCCGACGTGGAGCGGACATGAGGCTCCTGCCGCGCAGCTTCACCGGCCAGCTGGCGCTACTCCTGGTACTGGCCCTGCTGATCGCCCAGGCGGCGGCGATCCTGATCTACAGCCACGAGCGGATCAAAGTGGCACGCGATCTGTTCCAGGAGGCGATCCTCGATCGCACGGCCGCCATTCTGCTGCTGCTGGAAGACGCGCCCGAGGAGCTGCATTTCCGGATGCTCGACACCGCGAGTTCGCCGTTCTTCCGGTTCTCGACCTCGGAGGCGGCTCGCACGCCGCGGCAGAGCTCGCCTGAATCGGAAATTGCCTCCCGCAGTTTGGCGCGGCAGCTCGGCATACCGCCGCGCAGGGTGATCGTGGCGGTCGGCCCGGAAATCGGCGAAGCGCAATGGTCACCGCTTCGGCTTGTCCGGCTGCTCATGCCGGTGGCGGACGATTCCGACAAGGGTCCACGGTCCCGCCCCAATTGGCTACTGGTTTCGGTCGCCATGAAGAACGGGTCCTGGCTCAATCTGTCGGTCGGACCCCCACCGGGGCCGCCGCCGTTCGGCCGCCCGTTCCTGATCAGCCTGGTGCTGTCCTCGCTGGCGACGCTGGCGGTTGCGGTGTTCGTGGCCGGCCGGATGGCGCGGCCGATGCGGCGGCTCGCGGATGCCGCGGACCGATTCGGCCGCGGCGAGCAGATCGAGCCGCTGCCCGAGACCGGACCGGACGAGGCGCGTCGCTCGGTACGCGCGTTCAACACGATGCGCGAGCGTCTCGGACGGTTCGTCAAGGACCGCACCACCATGCTCGCGGCAATTTCGCACGACCTTCGCACGCCGCTGACCAGCCTGCGGCTGCGCGCCGAAATGGTGGAAGACGAGGAGACCCGCGACAGACTGGTCGAGACGATCGAGGAGATGCGCAGCATGAGCGATGCGACGCTCGCCTTCGTGCGCGCCGACCAGGCGGAGGAAGAAACGCGCGCAGTCGATCTGTCGGCCCTTGTGGAAAGCGTGGTCGAGGATCTAGTCGAGCTGGGACAGGAGGTCTCCCTGGAGGAGGACGACCATCCCGTCGTGCGGTGCCGCCCGGTGGCGCTGAAACGCGCGCTCCGCAACCTGACCGAAAACGCCGTTCGCTACGGAGGCGGTGCGCGGGTTGCCGTGAGCGAGCGACGCGGCGAGGCGCTCATCCGGGTATGGGACAGTGGTCCGGGATTGCCGGGAGATGACCTCGAGCGCGTTTTCGAGCCATTCGTCCGGGGAGAGGCCTCGCGTAACCGCGAGACGGGCGGTATCGGCCTCGGTCTGGCGATCGCCAGGACGATCGCCCGCAGCCACGGCGGCGACATACAGCTTCGCAACCGGCCGGAGGGAGGGCTGGAGGCGATCCTGTCAATTCCGATGTCGACCTGACCTGTCCAGTCCGGCGCATCGGGTTGGGGTTACACACTGGCGGTATCCCCATCGAGCCGCTTGACGAAACGATGGCTCGGCAGCCTTGCCGGACCCTCGGGAGTGGTGACATCGCACTGGACGACACCCACGTCGGTCCAGCCCTCGCGGAGATAGAAGCGATAGGCGCGCTCGTTGCCGACGGCGCACCAAAGGAAGGCCTCGGCGACGCCGCCGTGCGCGAGCATGGCCTCGCCGCATGCCAGCAGCGCGGCAGCAAGGCCGGTGCCGCGCAGGTCGCGCCGCACGTAGAGGTTCGACAACTCCGTACCCTTGATGCTGACGAAGCCGGCCACAGCCCCGTTCCGTTCGGCGACACTCATGGCTGCCATGGCTTCCGGCAGGCGTGCGCGCAGTCCGTCCCGGCCACGGCATCGCCGCAGAGCCTCGGGCGCGACATCGCCGTGCCCGTCCCACCAGCCTTCGAACCAGATGTCGAGGAGCGGGTCGGCGTCGCCTGCCTCGGCCGGGCGCAGCCGCATGGTGGCGTCGCTGCCGCAGGCCGCAGGCCCGGTTCTCCGCACGGCGTGTCCTCGCTCCCAGGCCGCCAGGTCGGCCCGAATGCGTCCTTTACCATATGTTCAAACGGGTCGGGAGATAGTCCCGGATGGATAGGAGCCATCGACCGACCGCATGCGCCTGCCGGCCTTCCCCCGTTCGCGCACCTCACTAGCCGCGCTGATATCCGGCGGTGTCGCTCGGCACGTCGCGCTGACCGTATTCGTGTGTGGGCTCATTGCCAACGCCGTGGCCGCCGTACCTTCCTACATGAGTGCAAAGGAGCGGTTTGCCGAGGGCGTGCGGGAGCAGTCGATCGCACTGTTTGTCACCGCGGTCGATCCGACCCGCTATCCCAGAGTCGAGAGCCTTCGGGACCTGGGTGAGACGCTCACGGCGCAGTCGAATATCGCCGGAGGGACTATCTACAGCGGCGCGGGAGAGGAGAGGGGACAGTTCGGGACCCCTCCAAGCCTTGACTGGACGAGTGCCAGGCTGGGGCGGGTGGTCACGCGGTTCACGCCGCTCAACGGATCGTTGGAGACGTTTCTCGCGCCCGAGGTCACGGGAATTCCCTATGGGATCATGATCCGGCTCGACGCCGGAGATGACTGGGCGCGTGTCGTGGCGGAAATCCAGGAGCGCTTCGTGCTTTCCGCCCTCGCGGCGCTGATCGTGGCGATCGCCAGCGGCATCGCCGTGTCGATCTGGGTTACGCAGCCTGTTCGCTCGATCGGGGCGGCGGTCGACAACGCGCTCAACGATCCGGCGGAAGCGACCAAACTGCTCGCCCGCGTGCCGCGGCGCGACGAACTCGGACGCCTGGCGCAGGCGATCGACCAGCTACTGTTCTTCACCGCCGCCTCGCACGACGAGGAGTTGATGCCCGCCCTGATGCTGCTCGATCAATGCGCGCACGGTATCCTCGTGCTGTCCGCGGACGGTCATCTGATCTCGGCGAACATGGCGGCGCTGCGGCTGTTCGGCGTGCGCAGCCTGGAGGCCTTGCGGGCGAGGCCGCCGGACCGGCTGCTTCGCTTCGACAACCGGCCGGCGGACCCGTTGGTCCTTCTCGGCAAGGGGCCAGTGATCGGCCATGGCGAGGTCATGCGCAACGATGGCGAGATCCCGTGCTTGGTGTCCGGCGACACGATCCGCGCGCGCAGCGGCGAGGTCTCCCGCCGATTCATCATGCTGGTGGACATGCGTGGCCTGCTCGACGAGGTTCGCAACGAGGTCCTCAACAGGCAGCGCGCGGAACAGGAGGTGGCGAGGCTGGCGCTGGATCTGCGCCGCGTGCGACGGGCGTTCGCTGCCTGCCTGGTGATGCTGGAACTGGACGGCGCCGAAGCCCCGAAGGCCAACGCGGTGACGGTGCTGCCGGACGAACTGGTCGACGGCTGGGTGGAACGACTCGCCTCCGAATCGACCGCCACGCCCCCGAACCTTTTTCGTGCCGTTCTGCCCCCCCTGCTCGGGGATCCGGGAGAACTGCGTCGCCTGGTCGACACCGCGCTCGAGATCGTCAGGATGAGAAGCGCCGCGCAGGTTCCGCAGATGAAGATCGCCGCGATGGTGGACGACGCCGACACCGCCATGTTCCTCATCAGCGAAGTTCTGCAGGAACGCGGTGGTGAGGCGGTGGCACCCATTACCGGATCGGAGGACGTTGCCATCTATATCGCCTCGCTGTCCGTTCTGTGCCGCCGTCAGCAGGGGTCGTTGCAGAGTGCGACTGGAACCGACAACGGCAACGTGGTCGCCGTGCGGCTGCGGATCGACCGGACGACGATGGACTTGACCAGCCAGGGCAGGTCCGCAGCCTGAGTCGACTGATTGCCCAGCAGGCGGACGTCCCGGTCGCGCGAATTCGGAGAGGCGCCGGATCCCCGCCGACTTTGCGTCGGGCCGGGAATCCGGTAGTTAGTAGCGCATGAACACCTGCCGGCGATCCCTTCGGCCGGGGCGTCGCAGCCGCTGGGCGGCGCTGCTCTTGGCAATCGCAGTCGGCTGGTCCGCGCTGTTGGCCCCGGACGAGGGCGAAGCCGGACCGGCCCTGGTCTTCGACGCGCGCAGCGGCGAGGTGCTGCACGCCTACGGCGCCTACACGCCCTGGCATCCGGCTTCGCTGACCAAGCTGATGACGGCCTATGTCGCCTTCGAGGCGGTACGCAGCGGGCGGGTGACGCTGGAGAGCCCCGTCAGGATCTCCGAATACGCCCTGTCGCAGCCGCCCAGCAAGATGGGCTTTGCGGTCGGAACCGAGATCAGCCTCGAATATGCGATCCGGATCCTGATGGTGAAGTCGGCCAATGACATCGCCGTGGCGGTGGGAGAGGCGATTTCCGGCAGCGAGCAGGCCTTCGCGGCGCAGATGAACGCGACTGCGCGGCGCCTCGGCATGATCGACACCTATTTCGTCAATCCGCACGGCCTGCACGACCCGGCGCAGCGCACGACCGCCCGGGACATGGGTGTCTTGGCCCGCGCCCTCATCCGCGATTATCCGCAGTACCAGCGTTTCTTCGAGATCCAGTCGATCCGCGTCGGCCAGGCGGTGATGAACAATCACAACAAGCTGATCGGCCGGTTCCAGGGCGCCGACGGGATGAAGACCGGCTATGTCTGCGCCTCCGGGTTCAACATCGTCGCGACCGCCACGCGCGGCGGGCGGCGGCTGGTCGCGGTCGTGCTCGGGGGCATGACCTCAGGCCAGCGCAACGAAGTCACGGCCGGGCTGCTCGAAGCCGGATTCGCGGCCGGGACCGGTAGCTTCGGTCTATTCTCTGGCAACCGCACGACGCTCGACAGCCTGCATCGTCCGGTCAATGTCGGCGCACCGGTCGATGTCAGGCCCTATGTCTGCGAGAAGAAGAAGGCGCCCCCTGAAATTCTGTCCTTCGGCACGGAGGCAACGACGGTGGCGGCGAAGCCGGCGGATGGAGACGCCTCGCGCATCGTCGGGAACGCCGGCGGGGGCGTGCTGGCGCTCGCGTCCGCTCCGGTCGTAGGCCTGCCCGCGTCGCAGACGGCGGCCGATCCGCTGGTGGCATTCGACGTGCCGTTGCCGCGTCCTCGGCCATCGCGGGACGGCACGGTACCGGCGGTGGCGCCGGCCGCTGCAGCGGTAGTGCCTGTGACGACGACGGCGAAGCCACGTCCAATGATCGATCCACTGGAGCCTCGGCCCAATCCCCTGCGCTGATCCGGCGTCAGCCGTCCCGGCGGCGGATCAGGAAGCGGTAGACTTCGCCCGCCTGGCTCTGCTCGACGAGGACGTGGCCCGTTTCCGTACAGAAGTGTGGAATGTCGATGACGGAGGCCGGATCCGTCGCCTCGACCGCAAGCAGGCTGCCGGGGGTGAGCCCCTGCAGGATCTTACGCGCCTTCAGGACAGGCAGCGGGCACAACAGGCCCTTCACGTCGAGCTCCGCCACCATGTCGCCTCCTGCGCCGCTGACGGCGGATGGAAACCATCCTGGCCGGACACTGTCAAATCGCGTGCCGGGCAAATCGCGTGCCGGGCAAATCGCGGACGGGGCAAATCGCGATCGGGCGAATCGCGATCGGGCGAATCGCGGCTGGTTCCAATCGCCTCGTCAGGGTGGTACTGAATTATACCAACGGGACGAACGCCCAACGCTGCGGACCGCCTCGAGAATCCCGGTGAATGGAGCGCCGCCCACTGACCGGGGGAGGATATGGGGCTGATCGAACGGCTGCGTAGCGAATACCTGTATGCCACGGGCGCCCTGCGAATCCTGGGCCGCGTTACCCCGATCACGAAGAATCGAACGCGCACGTTCCCCGACGTCCTCGACGATCTCGCCGTGCGATACGCCGACAATGTCGCGATCCTCGACGAGCATCGGCACCTGACCTACCGGGATCTGCTCGCCCGGTCGAACCAGTATGCCCAATGGGCCCGGGCGGCGGGCATCGGCAAGGGCGACACGGTCGCTCTCATGATGCACAACCAGCCGGAATACCTGGCGGTGTGGATGGGCATCGCCAGGGTTGGCGGCGTCTGCGCGCTGATCAACACCAACTTGACCGGGGCGGCGCTGGCGCACTGCCTCAACATCGTCCGCGCCCGCCACGTCATTGTCGGCGCGGAGCTGATCGGTGCCTACGAGACGGCGGAGCCGCTGCTGACCGAAGGCCCACAGGCCTGGGTGTCGGGCCGGACCAGCTCCGGACGGGAGCGGATCGAATACGCCCTGGAGCAGTTCACGGGAGACGCGCTGCCGAAGTCGGAGCTGCCGGCGCTGACCATCGACGACCCGGCGCTCTACATCTACACATCCGGAACGACAGGCCTGCCGAAGGCCGCGGTGATCAATCACTACCGCGTCCAGGCGATCATGTCGGGCTTCGCCGCACTCTGCAATTCGAAGCCCGGTGACCGTATCTACGTCGCCCAGCCGATGTACCACACCGCCGGCGGCGTGCTGGCGCCCGGTATCGCGCTGATGAACGGTGGCTCCTGCTTCGTGCGCGAGAAGTTCTCGGCCCGGCAGTTCTGGGACGACATCGTCGCCCATGACTGCACCATGTTCCAATACATCGGCGAACTGTGTCGCTACCTGCTCAACGCTCCGACCAACCCCAACGAGTCGCGCCACAAGATCCGGCTGTGCAACGGCAACGGGCTCAGGCCGGACATCTGGAT
>JAEYRQ010000235.1 GCA_023435545.1 Pseudomonadota bacterium
CGCCTCGCCCACGCCGCGGGCGGTCGAATCCCACCCGCCGCCGGCGCCGCCGGGGACCAGGAAGTGGCTCTTGTGGATTTCCGCCGCACTGCTGCCACCCGTTGTCACCAGGCTCACAGCGAGAGCAAATGCGGCCGCACTTTGGGCCAGGATTCGCATGATCTGTCCTCCCTCGTTGACACCTTCTTGGCGGGTGTCGCATTTGGCGTCGCGCTCGGTTCAGCGGCGCGGCGAATTGGGAAAGTTCGCATCCCGCCCGGCGGGCGGTCAACACGTATGATCAGCCGCCTTTCAGCCTCTCCAGCCAGCCCTCCGCCTGCGCCTTGACGTTGTCCGGCGCCGTGCCGCCGTAGCTGGTGCGGCTCTTCACGGAATTCTCCACGCCGAGCACGCCGAACACCTCAGGGCCGATGCGCGGCTCGATGGCCTTGAGTTCGTCCAGTGTCAGGGCATCCAGTTCCCGCCCCGTCTGCGAGGCCAGCGCGACGATGCGGCCGGTGACGTGGTGCGCCTCGCGGAACGGCAGGCCGAGCGCTCGCACCAGCCAGTCGGCGATGTCGGTGGCGGTGGAATAGCCTGCGCCCGCCGCCGCGCGCAGCCGCTCGCGCACCGGCTCCATGTCGCGCACCATGCCCGTCATCGCCGCGACCATCAGTTCGGCGGCGTCCAGCGCGTCGAAAAACGGTTCCTTGTCTTCCTGCATGTCCTTGGAATAGGCGAGCGGCAGGCCCTTCATCACCGTCAGCAGCCCGATCAGCGCGCCGAAGATGCGACCCGGCTTGGCGCGCACCAGTTCGTCGGCGTCCGGGTTGCGCTTTTGCGGCATGATCGAGGATCCGGTCGTCCAGGCGTCCGACAGCTTGACGAAGCCGAACTGCGCCGACGACCAGATGACGATCTCCTCGGAGAAGCGCGACAGATGCACCGCCATGATCGACAGGGCGGCGAGCGTCTCCAGCACGAAGTCGCGGTCGGAAACAGCGTCGAGCGAGTTCGCCATCGGCCGGTCGAAGCCGAGCGCGGCGGCAGTGCGATGGCGGTCGATCGGAAACGAGGTTCCGGCGAGTGCGGCGGCCCCCAGAGGGCTCTCGTTCAGCCTGCGGCGGGCATCGGACATGCGCCCGCGGTCGCGAGCCAGCATCTCCACATAGGCGAGGAGGTGGTGGCCGAAGGTCACCGGCTGGGCGGCCTGCAGGTGGGTGAAGCCGGGCATCGCCGCGTCGAAATGCTGCAGGGCCTTTGCCGCCAGCGCCTCTTGCAGCGCCGCGAGCGCCGCATCAAGTCGGTCGAGGGCGTCGCGGACGTAGAGGCGGAAGTCGGTCGCCACCTGGTCGTTGCGCGAGCGGGCGGTGTGCAGCCGGCCGGCGGCCGGGCCGATCAGTTCGGCAAGGCGCGACTCCACGTTCATGTGGATGTCCTCGAGCGCCTTCGAGAATGTGAACGCGCCGGACTCGATCTCGGTCGCGATCGCGTCTAGACCGTCGGCGATGGCGGCCGCATCCTCGGCCGAGAGGATACCCGCCTCGGCAAGCATCGCCGCATGGGCCTTGGAGCCTGCGATGTCCTGGGCGTGCAGGCGCCGGTCGAAGTCGATCGAGGCGTTGATCGCCTCCATGATCGCGTCGGGGCCGGAGGCGAAGCGGCCGCCCCACATCTTGTTGCTCATGCTCGCGCTCCCAGGAGACCGGGCGAAGGAAGACCGGAATGGACGAAGGGACACCGACCACCACCAGCCGCAGGCGGCGTCTGCTGATCCCGGCCGGCATCGCTGCGGCCATCATCGCCGCCGCTGCGGTATACGGGATCGCCGGCCGCGATGGCAACGCCGTGGCGGGGAGTTGCGAGGCTTCGCGCGCAACTGCCGCGGCCGCCGATCCGCTGGCGACCGGCGAGGTGGCGGCGCTGATGATCTCCGAGATGCCCGAGCCGGCGCCCGCGCTGAATTTTGCCGACGGCAACGGCGAGCCGCGCAGCCTTTCCGACTGGGCCGGAAAGACCGTGCTTGTGAACCTCTGGGCGACCTGGTGCGCGCCCTGCCGGCACGAGATGCCGGCGCTCGACCGCCTGCAGGCCGATCTCGGCGGCGAGGACTTCGAGGTCGTCGCGGTCAACATCGATACCGGAGGGGCCGAGAAGCCGCTCAAGTTCCTCGAAGAGATCGGCGTCACCAATCTCGGCTTCTACGCGGACCACTCGACCGCCGTGTTTCGCGACCTGAAGAAGGCGGGCAAGGCCTTCGGCCTGCCGACGACGCTGCTGATCGACGCGCAAGGGTGCCTGATCGGCCACATGGCGGGACCGGCGGAATGGGATTCGGCGGACGCCAAGGCACTGATCGGGGCGGTCACAGGCAGGCCCTGAGGGCCCGGCCTGCAAGGATCATGTGAGGATGTCGGTCGTCGAGTTGGACTGGACTGACGACGACAGGGACTCGTAGCGGTTCATGAGTTGCTGGTAGCGGGCCTGGACGTCTGAATTGATCTTGCTGACCGCGGCCTGCATCACAAGGGACACGCCCTCCTGACCCGCCGCAACATTGGTGGAGAACACCGACTGGGTGAGGCTTTGCATGGACGCGAGATTATTCTGGACGGCCGCGCGGTTCATCTGCTGACGATAGCCGCGGCTGCGCGAGGCGCGCTGCTGATCCGCCAGATACATCTTGCCGCCGATCTTCATGCGCTGCCTCCTTCCGGCAGGATCGTGCCGAAGGTTCGCTAAGACCGCGTTAACTAGACCGTGACGTCGAGCACCTGCCCCGTGCCGCGTGCAATGTCGACGGATGCCTGCTCGAGCTCGGCCGCACTGTCGGAGACGGTCTCCAGCAGACGCTGGGCCGCCGACATGTCCATTTCCATCATTTTCGCGGCCACGGCCATCGCCACGTCGGCGCGGTGGCGGGCGATGATGGCGGATACGGCGATCGTGGGATCCATGCTGGCTCCTCTGCGCGCCCCCGCAGGCACGCTAGGCGCGCCGTCTTAACCACAGGTTTAGCAGCGTGGTTAATGCGCGCCCGGATCGCCCACCGGTCGATCAGCGTGTGGGAACCGGCTTCTCGCCGCGATAATCGTAGAAGCCGCGCTGGGTCTTGCGGCCGAGCCAGCCCGCCTCGACGTATTTCACCAGCAGCGGACAGGGGCGGTACTTGGAATCCGCCAGCCCCTCATAAAGCACCTGCTTGATCGACAGGCAGGTGTCGAGGCCGATGAAATCGGCCAGTTCCAGCGGCCCCATCGGATGCCGCGCGCCGAGCCGCATCGCCGTGTCGATCGCCTCGACCGATCCGACGCCCTCGTAGAGCGTATAGATCGCCTCG
>JAEYRQ010000315.1 GCA_023435545.1 Pseudomonadota bacterium
CCGCGTCGCCCGCGATGGTCAGCGTGCGTTGTTCGGGGACACGAAAGTATTCGTCGGGAACCGCGATACCCTGGAACTGGCGGCCGGACCGGCGCCGAACTTCCGCGCTGATTTCCCGCTCGAAGCCATCGTCGACGGCATCGCCCAGGCGGGCATTCATCGCCCGGACCAGCGAGAACGATCGGGCGCGATCCTCATAGGCGCCGTCACGGCCATTCCCGGCGATGATGGCGGGCGCGGCGCGCTCGGCCTCGGCCACGTCGCGGGCGCGCTCGATCTTGCGGTCGAGGTCGGCAATCTCGGCTTTCAGGGCCTTGTGGCGATTGTCCTCGTCGTCCGAATAGTCTCGGGTTTCGGATTCCGCCTTGTCGGCGATGGCGCGCATGGCCGATACGGCCGTGGCGCGCTGTTCCTGGTAGTCGTGAAGCTTCACGGGTTGTGCTCCTATGCGCAACAATAGAACCGGTTCTGGTAATATTATTGCGTCTCAGAGCAACAATTGCAATAGGCGCGATGCAGGGCTCCAGGGAGGGCCGCTGGCGGGCTTTCGAGATTTTCGGCTAGGTGGGTAGCGGGCCGGGTGAAGTTTGGCCGCTGACGGGCTTCTGTGAAGGCAAATAGCGTCCGCGGTTAGATTTCGCTGCCGCGCACACGGCGTGGGGGCTGGGGGGCGAATGTGGGCGCGGCAGCTTTACGCAGTACTGCAACGAAGGTGGTCGCGTTTGGTTAACCGGCAGTTAAATCGGCTGACCCGCCGTCGCAACGTCCACGGTGAACACGCCCCGGCTGCGGTAGACTGACGTCTTCGGCGGCGGTGTCCGGCTCGCCAGTCCCACGGCCATCGCCAGGGCCACGGCGCCGTCGATGCGCACCGGTCCGCGACCATTCGACCGATCCTTGTCCACCTTCAGATTGCCCGCCGGGTCGGACACGGTGATGGCGTTCGACATGGCCGCCCGCAGCACCGGGTGCCCGCCATGCCGCAGCTTTCCGGTCAGTGCCAGTTCGGCCAGGATCTCGATATCGGGTCCGGCATCCTTGAAGCCCTGTCCGCGCGGCTCCAACGGGACGCGACAGTCGGTGTCGGCCAGATCCTGCTTGAAGTCGTCGATCCTCCAGCGGTCATAGGCGATGCAGCGAATATCGAACTCGGTCGCCAGCCGGGCGATCTCTGCCGCGACGGAACCCGACCGAATGGTCGGTCCGGGCACGGCTAGCATGCCCGGCCATCACGCCTCGGCTGCTTGGTCAGCCTCGATCCGCGTCCAGTTCGTCAGTTGATGGACCATCGTTCTGACGTGGAAGGGCAGGGTGCCGGTCGCCCGGTCCGCCGCCGGCTCGCGGTTGTCGAACCAATATGAGACCAGCGACATGATGGCGATGCGCGCCAACTGCGGCACCTCCTCCGCATCCTCGCCGGTGTAGGTGCGCCCGGTCGCGGTCTCGATGAGTTCCCGCGCCGCGATGCCCATGCTGGTCAGCACGTCGTCATCGTCGTCATGATCGATGCGCGCCCAGAGCTTCAGTTCTTCGAGGCTGACAGGTTCCGGCATGGCGATCTCCATTCGATACGAAGATAGCCAATTGTGCTCGAAATCGCAACGGACCGTTCTCGTACTCGCAACTGCCACCACCCGCGCTCAGACCGGCGGCAGCAGACCCTTCATGATGTACCTCTGTACGTCTTCGGGGGTGATCTCCCGGTAGACGTCGGCGAACGGCAGGAACACCTCGTACAGGTGGCAGCCGCCCTCAAGCTCGATAACGCCTCCGATGGTGCAGCCGGTGCGGCTCTTGAACAGCCTCAGGTAGTGCGGCGTCCTGCGCTGGCCTTCAGTCAGGCCGCGTCGACTATCTCTTGCCCTATGCATGACACCTCCTCCGCAAGCCTCAGAGCCCAGCCACCAATGCCGTCGCCGGTGTGCGCCTCGTAGGACTGCGCTATGTCGTCCAGCCACCGGTAGTGTGCTTCGAGATAGGACAGCGCATCGCGGCGCGGCATGTGCTGGATGGACTTCCTTATTGTCGGAAGCTGGTGCTCCAGCGCTGCCAGTCGAGCCGCCACCGGGGGGCCTTCAAGATCTTCATCTTGGAGCGCATCGCCACTAGGCGATGCCGTGGGACGGAAGGTGTCCGGTACGGAGGAGTGGTAAGTAAGGTATCGGGTGGCACGGATGCCGGGGTTTAAGGACGCGGATGCCGGGGTTTCTGACGCGGATGCCGGGGTTTCTGCAGATTCTGCACTTGGTGAAAGGGTGGCACGACGGTCGCGGTTTAGGGCCTCCTCGATGGGTGCCTTCAGCGCCGGCTCGCAGATCAGAGATACGCGGTAGCGGCTGGAGGTGCTCCGCCCGCCGCCCCTCCTAGTGGTCTCGATGAAGCTCTCCTCCTCCAGCCGCCGCAGGCTTCGTTGAGCCGTCCTGATATCGACTGCCGCCGCTCTGGCGAGGGTCTCGACGGCCATCCAGGAATAGCCGTACTGCGGGTTCTGCATTTCGATCAGGATGGCCAGCACCTTGATGTCGGTCTTCGTCAGATCCGGGTGGATGGCCGCCGCTTGAAGGGTGAACAGCTTGTTGATGGTCTTAGCGCTCATTCCCCGCCCTCCACCATGCCGACCATTTTAATGCCTGCATCCGCGAGCGCGATGCACACCTGGTTGGCCTCACCACGGGTCGCGCAGTCGTAGAACTTCGGCGAGCCGTTGAGGGGCGTGACGATGATCCGCCAGCCGTCGAGCCAAGGGATGATGCGGTAGTGCGCCCGATCGGCGAAGCTCGGCGGGATCCGGGTTGGCGCGTTCATTAAGCTGCCTCGCCGTGTATCGCTCGGCGGAAGGCGGTCACGCTCAATGCCCAGATGCGCCCCATCTTGCGGGCACCGGGCACATGGCCCTGTTCTAGGAGGTAATAGACACGCCGATGATTCGGCTCATGCAGGATCTTGCCGATGGCTTCGACGCCATAGACGATCTCGGGAACACTAGTTGATGAGTCCAACGGATCACGTCTCCAACGACACCTCGCGCCAGATCCATCAGACCCAGCCCCTGGCGATCAGTCGTGACGTCCTGTGGTCACGTTGGCTCCCGGGGGTGCCGCGGCGATCCGGACCCTGCACCGCTGCGCCGGTGGGCCGGCACAGTCAATTTTTCTGTAGTTCGCCGAACCTTTCGGCGCTTCCCTCCGCAAAAGCACGGTTGGCGATTGCGTCGCCACGCAACCATATGGCGATTTGTACCATTCACTTTCAAGTGCCGTCAACATCTAGCGGCGATCACCGACGCGTGACGCAAGCTGTTGCGCAACATGTCGCGTCCATGTCGCGTGGACCTACCGCCAGTCATTCGGAGTCGTTGAAATTATTCGCTTTTGTTCTGCAAAAAGACGCGTCATGAAA
>JAEYRQ010000335.1 GCA_023435545.1 Pseudomonadota bacterium
GGCAGGGGCGGTGGACGACTGTGGATAAGTGTGGGGAAAATTCGACGCGCAAAAAAAGGGGCGGCACGGGGCCGCCCCTTCCGATGCGGTGCTGATCGGGCGATCAGAAGTCCATGCCGCCCATGCCGCCGCCGCCCGGCATCGCCGGCGCGGCTTCCTTCTTCGGCAGCTCGGCCACCATCGCCTCGGTGGTGATCAGCAGACCGGCGACGGCCGAGGCGTCCTGCAGCGCGGTACGCACGACCTTGGTCGGGTCGATGATGCCCTTCTGCACCAGGTCGCCGTACTCCTCGGCCTGGGCGTCGAAGCCGTAGGTGTCGCTCTTCTGCTCGCTCACCTTGCCGACAACGATCGAGCCCTCGACCCCGGAGTTCTCCGAGATCTGACGGATCGGCGCCTCGATCGCCTTCAGGACGATGTTGATGCCGGCCTGGACGTCGGCGTTGTCCGACTTCAGCTTGGCGACCGCGTTCTTGGCGCGGAGCAGAGCGGTGCCGCCGCCGGGAACGATGCCTTCCTCGACCGCCGCGCGGGTGGCGTTGAGGGCGTCGTCGACGCGGTCCTTCTTCTCCTTCACCTCGATCTCGGTGGCGCCGCCGACGCGGATCACCGCGACGCCGCCGGCGAGCTTCGCCAGCCGCTCCTGCAGCTTCTCGCGATCGTAGTCGGACGTGGTCTCCTCGATCTGCATCTTGATCTGGGAGACGCGGCCCTCAATGTCCTTCTTCTTGCCGGCGCCGTCGACGATGGTGGTCTCTTCCTTGGTGATCGAGACCTTCTTCGCCTTGCCGAGCATGTCGAGCGTGACGCTCTCGAGCTTGATGCCGAGGTCCTCGGAGATGACCTGGCCGCCCGTCAGGGTGGCGATGTCCTCGAGCATGGCCTTGCGGCGGGCACCGAAGCCCGGCGCCTTGACGGCCGCGACCTTGAGGCCGCCGCGCAGCTTGTTGACCACCAGGGTGGCCAGCGCCTCGCCCTCGACGTCCTCGGCGATGATCAGCAGCGGACGGCCCGACTGCACGACCGCCTCGAGCACCGGCAGCATGGCCTGCAGGTTCGAGAGCTTCTTCTCGTGCAGGAGGATGTAGGGATCCTCGAGCTCGGCGATCATCTTCTCGGCGTTGGTGATGAAGTACGGCGACAGGTAGCCGCGGTCGAACTGCATACCCTCGACGACCTCGAGCTCGGTCTCGAGCGACTTGGCCTCCTCGACGGGGATCACGCCCTCGTAGCCGACCCGCTGCATCGCCTCGGCGATCATGTTGCCGATCTCGCGGTCGCCGTTCGAGGAGATGGTGCCGACCTGGGCGACTTCCTCGGACGACTTGATCTTCTTCGAGCGCTTCTGCAGGTCCTTCACCGCCTCGGCGACCGCAAGGTCGACGCCGCGCTTCAGGTCCATCGGGTTCATGCCGGCGGCGACGTACTTGGCGCCTTCGCGCACGATCGCCTGGGCCAGAACCGTCGCGGTGGTGGTGCCGTCACCGGCGATGTCGTTGGTCTTCGAAGCCACCTCGCGCACCATCTGCGCGCCCATGTTCTCGAACTTGTCCTCGAGCTCGATCTCCTTGGCGACGGTGACGCCGTCCTTGGTGATCCGGGGAGCGCCGAACGACTTGTCCAGCACGACGTTGCGGCCCTTTGGGCCGAGGGTGACCTTCACCGCATTGGCGAGGATGTCGACGCCGCGCAGCATCCGCTCGCGCGCATCGGCGGAAAACTTAACGTCTTTCGCAGCCATTGATGTCTATCCTTCGTTTGGGTCCAGAAAAGAAAAACCGCGTCGATCCGTCGGGATCACGCGGCCTTCTTCTTGGTCGCCTTCTGCTCGATGACGCCCATGATATCGGACTCCTTCATGATCAGGTAGTCCTGACCATCGACCTTCACCTCGGTGCCCGACCACTTGCCGAACAGGATGCGGTCGCCGACCTTGACGTCCATGTCGATACGCTTGCCGTCTTCGTCGCGGGAGCCGGGGCCGACGGCGATGACTTCGCCCTGGCTCGGCTTCTCCTTGGCGGTGTCCGGGATGATGATCCCGCCCGCGGTCTTCTCTTCCTCTTCGAGGCGCTTCACGAGCACGCGGTCGTGCAGGGGACGGAAGTGCATGGAACTAGGCTCCTCCAGTTGCTGGCCCATCGCGGGGCTTGTCGGTTCAGAGGGAACTCCGGGGTCTGTTAGCACTCTCTCCAACCGAGTGCTAACAGTCGCGGGTCGAGATAACGACAGCGTCGGGGCTTGTCAAGAAGCCGGGCTTCAATCCTGCCGGACGATCGTGCCGACAACGTTGACGAGGAGCCGCGCAGCGGTCAGCGCCGTCAGTCCGTCAATGTCGGAAGGCGGATGGAATTCGACAAGATCGAACCCGGCGATCCTGGCCCGTGCGCCGACTCCTGCGATGAGATCGATCGCCTGCGTGTAGGTGAGGCCGCCGGGCGTGCGAGCCGCCACACCCGGCATGACGCTCGGATCGAGACCGTCGCAGTCGAGGGTGATGACGACCCGCGCTCCTTCCGGAATGTGCCGAAGAGCGGCGTCGACCCCTCGGGCGTGGATCTCGCGGGCGGTCACGATGTGGCTGCCATAGGCCCGTGCCGCTTCAACCTCGGCGAGGCGTGCGCTGCCGACGCTGCGGATACCGACTTGCACCATGCCGGCGACGTGCGACAGCTCGCTCGCCCGGCGCATCGGGCTCGAATAGCCGTACCGTTCGCCGCTACGTTCGTCGCGCCAGTCGATATGGGCATCGATTTGCAGGATCCAGATCGGTTCGTGATCGGCAAATCCGGCAAGAAAGGGAATGGGCACCGAATCGTCGCCGCCGAGCAGAATCGGTACTGACGGCAATGCCAGGATCTCGCGTGTCTTTGCCTCGATGCGGGAGCGGTTGCCGGCATTGTCGCCCATCGCGGTGGGGACGTCGCCGGCGTCGATGCAGCAGACGGGCTTTCCGTCGAAGAGCGGACCGCCGAGATCGAAGTCCCAGTGCTCGATGAGCGGGGCATCGTCCTGGCTTGCCGCTCGGATAGCATCGGCGGCCAGGGCGAAGCCGCTCGAATCATTGCCCGGATAGGTGCTGCCGTGACCGGCCCCGAAAATCACTGCCCACGGCGTGCGGCCATCGTCGAGGCGAGAGGGCAAGCCGAGGAAGCGGGGCGTGACGGGCATTGGCTGCATTGGCGCTGCAACTGCCGACTATGGCGCCGCGTCGGCGGGTGTCTGCGGCACCCGGCTGCGTCGCGTCGCGGAGAAGCAGGCGACCACGATCAGCGCGGCACCTGCATAGGTGGCGAGCGCCGGGGCCTCATGGAAGAACACCAGGCCAAACAGGGTCGCCCAGATCAGGTTGGTGTACTCGATCGGCGCGAGTTCGCCGGCTGGCGCCCGCGAGAAGCCCCACGCCATCAGCAGGTGGCCAACCGTCCCCAGAAAACCGATCACCGCATACTTGACCCAGTCGTCGAACGGCACCGGTATCCATGTCGCGATGCCGATCGGCGTCATGATGACGACCGAAAGCGCCGCCTGCATGAACACCAGCACGGGGATGGCGTCATGGGCTGAATGCTTGCGCAGCAGGATGATACCGAACGCGTAGGCGAGCGCCGAGAACAGCGCTGCGGCGGTGCCCTCAAGCGTCAGCCGGCTGTCGCCGCCGCCGTCTCCCCAGACGACGACCATCACTCCGGCGAAGCCGATCGCCACCGCGAACAGGGCACGTCGTGTGATCGGCTCGCCGAGCACCATGCGGGCGATCAGCACCATGAAGATCGGCGCGGTGAAGCTGAGCGTCACCGCTTCCACCAGCGGCATCCGGGTGATGGCGTAGAAGAACGATCCCGCCGCCACCAGCATCACCAGCGCCCTCAAGCCGTTCGCCTTCAGCGACTGCCGGGTGATCCGGTGCGGCCCGGTGGCGAGATAGACGACGAGGCCGAAGGCCGCACCGGCCGCGTAACGCAGCCAGACCAGCTGCAGGATGGCGACCTCGGGTCCGAAGCTCTTGATCAGCGCGTCCATCGACGACAGGACGGCGATGGACAGCGCCACGACCAGCGCCGGGCGCGCAAAAGTCTCCACAACGGCGCTGCGTCCAGCCGCGTCGGCCACGGGCGTGTCCTCACATTTTCCGACGGCCATAGCACGCCCGGAAGCCGCCGCCTATGGCGGCCACGCATGGGTGCCCGGCAGAGGACGCGGGCGCTCGCCGCGTCGGCTCAGTCGATCGGAAACTCGCTGACCGTGCCCCGCTCGTTGTCGATCAGCATGAACATGTCGAAGTAGGTGAAGGTGGGCACGGCCCCGGTGCGCTCCCTGAAGCGGGCGATCCACTCGGCGTTGTGCGCCTTCTGCGCCGCCTCGCGCGATGGCCAGACATAGATGCCGGCGTGCCTTCCGTCCTCCCCCCGCACGAAATGCTTGCGGATCAGGTCCGGGTTGGCCTGCCAATACGCGACGACACCGCGCGCATCGGCCAGGACTTCGTCCTGGGTCATTCCCTCGGGCACCTCGAAACTGACCATCTCCACGATCATGTCCGGCTATCATCCTCTCCTGCGCGTCGTCGCGGATTTCGGTTGCATGATCGGCGGCGCGTAACTATCGCGGTCCGGACGATCCGTTCGGTCAACCATTCCCGACAGTCCGCCCCCATGCAACCCGCCGAAGCCGCCCCGGTAACGGAAATCCGCCATCTCGATCTTGCCGCGGTGCTGGCGGTGATCGGCGCCTTCGCGCTGTCGATGGGCTACGCCTATCCGGCGATCGCGCTGAACATGCAGGCACGTGGACTTTCGGAAACCGCGATCGGCGTGCTGGCCGCCGTGCAGGGACTGGGCGTCCTCGCCAGCGCCCTGCTGCTGCCGGCGATGACGCATCGCTTCGGCGCCTGGCGACTGGTGACGGTCTCGCTGGTGGCGACCGCGACGACGATCGCGCTCCTGGGCGTCACCGACCGGCTCGAGGCCTGGTTCGTGCTGCGCTTCCTGCTCGGGTGCGGCGCCAATGTGCTGTTCGTCACCTGCGAGGTCTGGATCAACGTTCTGGCGCCCGATGCCGTGCGCGGCCGCATCATCGGCATCTATACGACCGTGATTTCCGCAATGTTCGCGGCCGGCCCGCTGCTCGTGCCGCTGATCGGCTATGAGGGGCTGCAGGGCTTCGGAACCGTCGCAGTGCTGTTCCTGCTGCTCGGGCTGCCAGTACTCCGGCTGAGGACGGCATCGACTCCGACGGAGAAGGCGCCGGTCTCGGAGTATCCGCGCGTCCTCGCCGCGATTCCCGTTCTGCTGATGGCGGTCGCAACGTTCTCGTTCTTCGACGGGGCGGTGCTGGCGCTGTGGGTCGTCTACGGCGTCGGCGACGGCCTCAGCGCCTCCGGCGCGGCGCTGTCGCTCGCCGTGCTGGTGGCCGGCAACATCGTCCTGCAATATCCGATCGGCTGGCTCGCCGATCGCATGAGCCGGCGGCTCCTCCTCGGGCTCCTGTCGGGACTGGCCTTCGCCGGAGGCTTGCTGCTGCCGCAACTGAGCCTGGCAAACCCGCTGACCTATGTGTTCCTGTTCTTCTGGGGCGCGATAGGCTTCGGCGTCTACACTATCGCCGTCACGCTGATTGGCCAGTACCTGACCGGCAGCCGGCTGGTCGCCGCCAACTCCGCATTCGGCATCATGTGGGGGATCGGCGCGATGCTCGGACCGGTCGCGGCCGGTGCGGCGATGGAGCGGATCGGCGGGGCGGGGCTGCCGCTGTCGATCGCGGTCGCCTACGGCCTGCTGCCCCTGCTGGCGGTGGTCATGCCGCCGATTCGCGAGTCGCTTCGCCGGCTGGAAGCGCGCAGCGACTGATCTGGCCGCAGGCCTCGGTGCGCGGCGCCGGCCCTCCGGACTTTCCCTCCGTATCCGGGGTTTGAATGCCGCCCGCGCCCCCCTATATCCCAACCTGCCTGGACGGGGGGCGGCTGCTGGCTCGGAGGAGTCCACCGATCGTGCGCGTTCCCGGTCCCGACCACCCCATTTCCATAGCTCCGGCGGGCGCACGCGTTACCGTGATCGTTGCCGGCGAGGCCATCGCGAGCTCGCAACGTGCCCTGGTGCTGGAGGAGGCGGACTACCCCCCCGTCTACTACCTGCCGCCCGAGGATGTGGCGATGGATCTGCTGGAGGCATCCGACCGCACCACCCATTGCCCCTACAAGGGGGATGCCAGCTACTATTCCATCCCGCTTGTCGGCGACCTCGGAGTGGATGCCGTCTGGAGCTATGTCGATCCCTATCCGGCGGTCGCGGCGATCGCCGGACACCTCGCCTTCTATCCCGACCGCGCAGAGATCGTCCTGGGGGAGGTCTGAGGCCCCAGCCGGATCAGCGGATGGAGATCGGCGTCTGGAAGGCCGCCGCGCCACCCTTGACGCGGTCGTGCAGCGTGGTGGTGGCGACATAGTCGCCCGCGCCCAGCCCCCCGAAGACATAGGTCATGGCCAGGAAGACCTCGCGCGTGCGCTGCGGCGACGTCACCCGGAACTCGGCGAAGGACTTGTGGGCCGCGATGATCCTGCCGTCGGCGTCGGCGATCCGGACGTCGGCGACGAAATCCGTCTCCCAGCCGTTCGCGGCCTGCTTCCAGCCGAAGGCGACCGGCTCGACATAGATGTGGATCTCCTCGTCGATGCCGTAGACGTTGCCGGCGCGGGCCGTGTCGCCGCCGAAGGCGGTGGGTTCGCGGTCGACGAGGACCGCCTTGCGCACCGCCAGCGGCGCTGCATCCCATACCGCTGCAGCGAACCGGTCGCCCAGTTCGACGGCATCAAGCGTCCGGCCCTGTGAGATGGCCGCCTCGGCCTCGGCGGCGATGTCCGCCAGGCTGTCGGCACGAGCCTCGGCCGCCATCATCCACGTCGCTGCCAGACAGGCAGCAAAGCCCCGTGCAACACCCACCATTCAATCGTCCCCCGAGGCGCACAGCCTGTGCATGCGCCGCATCCGTCCAGCATATTGGAGCATCGTCGCTGCCTGCGGCAAGCATACCCGGCGATTGCTGCTCCAGTTTACTTGGGCCGCGGCCGCTGGCGGGGGCGCCGCCGGCCGGCCAGCCCTGCTTCTTGCGGTAGATCGTCGACGGACTGATGCCCAGCGCCGCCGCCGCCTGACCGACATTGCCCTCGCAGGCATCGAGCGCCGCCTCGATGATACGGCGCTCCTGCACCCACAGCGGCTCGATCATGGTGCGCGAACCTGCTGCCGGCGCCTGGGCGGCCTCGCTGCGCGCCGGCACGCTCGACTGATGGCCGGCATGGGCTAGTGCCAGCGCCAGCATCGCCGCCGTGATCTCCTCGCCGTCGTTCATCACGACCACGCGCCGGATCACGTTCTCCAGCTGACGGACATTGCCTGGCCAGTCGTAGTTCATCAGCAGCGCCCGCGCGGCGGGCTCATAGCGCGTGAA